>CADBKB010000004.1 GCA_902795095.1 Oscillospiraceae bacterium | reverse complement strand
GGAAGGTGGCACGGCGAAGCCGTGACGGATGAGGTGGCTGCACCGAAGCGCTTGATTGCAGTTCTTTCGATGCTGCCACAGAGCATTTCAGTTTTCCACCTCATCCGCCTCCTTCGGAGGCACCTTCCCCTCAAGGGGAAGGCTTTGGCCTGTCGGTGATTTGGAAGTATTCCAAAACACATCATTCTCACATCCGCCCGCCTGCATAAGGCGAACAGATTTCACCGTAGGGCGGCCAGACCCCCGGCTGCCGCTTCTGCACCGATGGGTCGCCGTAGGACGTCGATGGTCTCGACGGAGGCTTTGCACCCGTAGGCTCGCTGTCCCACATGCGCCCGTTGGGAACCATCGACGCTGCGTAGGGGCGCATGCCCACATGCGCCCGTTGGCAACCATCGACGCTGTATGCAGCATTTCTGCTCACATGGCGGCCAAGGAGTTGGTCTGCAACGGAAGGATCATACGGATCTTATAAATACACAGCAGGCGGGCCGATGTAGGCATACTTCGTGACTCTGCGAGTTCGGCCCCTACGGAGTATATTTTTCCGGCGTATGCCCACATACCTCCCTGCGGCAAAAAACAGCCCCGCGTGCTCGTCCGGCCTGTGCCGGGCGCCCACGTGGGGTCGTGTTTTGTTCTGCGTTATTCCGTTACCCGCTCGTCGATCACGCGGTAATAGGTCCACTTGTGGAGCTTGTCCTCCACGGCCTGCTGCTCCGGGGTGAGGGTGTCGGTCAGGGTGCCGTCGGGCAGGGCGTAGCGGCCCATGCAGAGCACGCTCAGGGTGCGCCGGGCCTGGCCGAGGTAGTCGAAATAGGCGTCGGAGCCCTCCATGTCCAGCAGCTCATACACCAGCTCGCCCAGGTAGATGTCGCTGATCTGATCTCCGGCGCCCATGTCCAGACTGTCCACCCGGCTCTGGAAGCCGTAGGCGCGGTCAAAGGCCTCGTTGGCCCAGATCACATAGGGGGTGGAATAGGTGTCCAGGGCGGATTGGAGCTGCGTTTCGTCGCCGATGGGCAGGCCCGCCTCCCGATAGGCGCCGAAGTTGGCGCCCATGGCGGGCAGATGATCGCCCCAGAACACCAGGATCGTCGGCGCCTGTTCGGCGTCAAAATACTGCGTCAGATCCCACAGAAGCTTCGACGAATCCCGGATGCCCTCGGCATAGACCGACAGGTTTTCCAGCCCCGCGTCGGACAGGGGCACGGAAATCTGCACGTCCGGCACGCGGAAATCGTACTTGCTCCAGGGGTAGGCCTGGTGATTCTGCACCGTGACAGTGAAGGCGAACCAGGGCACGGCGGGATCCCGGGCCTCGTAATAGCGGATCAGCTCCTGGCGGAAGCAGTCGTCCGAGGGCCAGGAGCCCTTGTAGCTGAGCTGGGAGAAATCCTCGCGGAAGGTCTGGTTGTCCAGACCGAAATAGTGGTACACGCTCTCGCGGTTATAGAACCACCGCTCGCCGGGGTGCATGAACCAGCTGTCGTAGCCCTGCCGCCGGAAGGTCCGCGCCAGGGTGGACACGTTCTTGTGCACCACCCGCAGGGCCGAGGTGGGGGTGGAGTTGAGCATATTCGTCTGCATGCCCGTGAGCACGTCGAACTCCGTATTTGCCGTGCCGGCGCCGAAATTCGACACCACGATCCGCCCGGACAGGGCCCGGGGGCTCTCCGCCACCCGGTGGAACAGGTACATGGGGTTGTCCTCGGGGGCGTAGGTGAACACGGGGTTGTCGTACAGGTCGCTGTAGGCCTCGCACTGGACGAAGATCACGTTGGCCTTGACGGGCGTCTGCGCGCTCGCCGCGGTCTCCGACGCCCAGGCTGCTGCCTCCGCCTTGTCGTAGCCTGCGGGCTTCTCCACCTCATACAGGCCGAAATTGTGGAGGAAGCAGTAGACGAAGCCCGTCTCGTCGAAGACTCGGGGCACGTTCGTGTAGCTCAGACCGTCGATTTTGCCGATCATGTCCATGTACAGGTCCTTGGAGGGGTAGACCGTCATCATGGCTCCGGCCATGCAGAGCGCGCAGAGCAGGCCGCTCACCAGCCGCTTCCAGGCCTTCGGTCTGGATTTGAACCTGAGGCCCAGGAGGAAGAGCACGAGGGCAAAGACCGCGAACAGAGCGATCCGGCCGGGGTGCAGATCGAGCCGATATTCCCCGGTGGCCTGAATCGCCTCGCCCAGCAGGCCGAAGTCCGGCGGCACCAGGGGATCCTTGCGGCACTCGACCTTGATGAGATTGACCAGGGACAGCGCGTGGAAAATCAGTCCCGTGGCGCTTCCGGCAAAAAAGAGATTGCCCAGCAGGGCATAGAGCAGCCCCAGCACCGCCAGGATCGGCAGCAGATTCAGCGCCAGGAGCCGCGGATCGCGCAGAAAATTCTTCAGCGTGTTGACCGCCGAGCCCGGCTGCAGGTATACCGTCACAGCCAGGATCGCCAGGCTGATGAGGACATACAGCACGATGGTCCAGAACGCGGAGAGGCTTTTTTTGTTTTTGGAGACCCGTTTCATCGGCGCAGCTCCCTTTCCGTTTTGAGGCATGTCAGATTTTCTCTATTATACCATGCCCCAAAACAAAACGCAACGCGGCAAACGCCCGCCCCGCGCCCGGGGCTCCGCAGATGCGGCAAGGCCGCCCCGGATCGGGGCGGCCTACGGTTTTATTTGTGCTTTTTTCCTTTTGCGCTCTCGCCCTTTTTCTGCTTCGACTGCATGTCCCAGAGGATCCCCAGGCCGATGGCCAGCGACAGCAGGGCCCAGATGTGGGAGATGTGCAGGAACGACGTCGAGCTCGACTCCCGGAAGCACTCCACGATGCCGCGGAAAATGCCGTAGGCCGCCATATAGGCGGGATAGACCCGGCCCTTCGACGTGCGCTTCCAGACCTTGGGGATGAAAATGGCCAGGAAGATCACATAGAACACCATCTCCGCCTCGCGGGTGGGCCAGCGCATGTCCATACCGGGGATCATGAGGCCCAGGCAGCAGCCGGATTTCAGACAGTTGATCCGGGAGCACAGCAGGGTGAAGATCATGGGGACGGCAAAGATGTCGAACACCTCCGCCATGGGGCGCTTGAAAAGCTTGGCGCCGAGGAAATAGAGCACCGGCATGAACAGGACCGCGCCGAAAATGCTCATGGCGCCGGAGCCCGCGCCCTCCATGCGGGCGAACACCTTGACGCAGGCCACCCCCGCCAGCACATGCAGCACCGACAGCAGCAGCGCCATGTACCATTTCATTTCCAGGCGCTTGCGCATGGCCAGCAGCCAGGCAAAGGTCGCCGCGCCGGCGGCCAGCAGGATGATCAGAAGGAAATGATCAAGAATCCATTGCATATTCGTCTCTCCTCTCTCCTCTCTGGGATCGTTTTCATCATTGTAGCACAGCGGCGCGGGAATGTCCAGAAATCCTTAGCGCGGGACCCGGGCCAGCAGGGCGGCGCCGTGCTCTCTGAGCCAGCCGTTCCACTTCCGGTAGTCCGGGAAGACGCGCAGCACCTCGGCATAGAAGGCCGCGGAATGGTTCATGTGCTTGCGGTGGCACAGCTCGTGCACCACCACGCTGTCGAGCGCCTCCGGCGGAGCGAGCAGGAGCAGGCAGTTGAAATTCAGGTTGCCCTTGGCCGAGCAGCTGCCCCAGCGGGTGCGCTGGCAGCGGATGGTGACGCGGCCGTAATCCGTGCCGACCAGGGGCGCGTAATGCCGGACCCGCGCGGGGATCACCTGCTTCGCCCGCGCCGCCAGGTCCGCCAGCTCCGCCGGGGACAGGGGCGGCGTCCGCCGCGCCTCGGCCAGAGCCGCCATGCGCCGTTCGATCCAGGCCTGCTTCGAGCGGAGGAACTCGTCGATTCTCCCCTTCGGCATCAGCCGGGGCGCCCGGACGATCACGCCCTCCGGCCGCACCTCCACGCTGACCGACCGCCGGGCGCTGCGAATGATCTGATAGTCCATAGCCTTCCTCCGCGTTTTCCGCTGCTCTTGTACCGAGGCCGCCCGGGATCCGGGGGCTTCTTTCATTATACCATGATCAGCCGCGTTCGCCAATGCTTTTTGCGCTTTTTGTCGGCGCCGGGCCTCTCCGGGGCGGGCTTGCCCGGGAGGCGGGCTTTGGTCCGGTCTTCCCCTTGCATTTTTCGTGAAAAAATGCTAATATATTATAATTGAAAAAATCTCAGGAGGTACCGCATTGGAGACCCGCACCACCGTAATCACAGCTGAACAAATGCATGCCCAGGACGGCTGCTGCCAGAAGGTGCGCGAGCACTGGGCGGCGCTGGGCGTCGTGCCCACCGCCTATGTGGAGACCTACGGCTGCCAGCAGAACGAGGCGGACTCCGAGATCCTGCGGGGCCTGCTGGAGCGCTGCGGCTATACCATCTGCGACGGCCCCGAGGGCGCGGACGTCGTGATCTTCAATACCTGCGCCATCCGGGAGCACGCCGAGCAGCGGGTCTTCGGCAACCTGGGCGCCCTCAGCCACACCAAGCGCCGCCATCCCGGCCAGAAGATCATCCTGTGCGGCTGCATGGCCGGCCAGGCCCATGTGGCCGAGCGGGTGAAGAAAAGCTATCCCTATGTGGACGTGTGCTTCAATCCCCACCATCTCTGGCAGCTGCCGGAATACCTGTACCGGATCCTGACGAAAAAGGGCCGGATCTTCGCCACGGAGGAGGTTCCCGGCGTCATCGCCGAGGGCATGCCCCAGAAGCGGCAGGGAAGCATCAAGGCCTGGGTTTCCATCATGTACGGCTGCAACAATTTCTGCTCCTACTGCATCGTGCCCTACGTTCGGGGCCGGGAGCGCAGCCGCCGCCCGGAGGCGGTGATCGAAGAGTGCGAGCGCCTCATCGCCGCGGGCTACAAGGACATCACCCTGCTGGGCCAGAACGTCAATTCCTACGGCAGGGACCTGGGCCTCGGCGTGGATTTCGCCGACCTTCTGGCGCAGATCGCGCAGATCCCCGGGGAATTCACCCTGCGCTTCATGACCTCCCATCCCAAGGACGCCAGCTTCAAGCTGTTCGACACAATGGCGAAGTATCCCAACATCGCCCACCAGTTCCACCTGCCCGTCCAGTCCGGCAGCGACCGGATCCTCCAGGCCATGAACCGGCACTATGACCGGGCGCAGTACCTGAAGCTGATCGAGTACGGCAGGTCCGTCATGCCCGACATCGTGTTCACCTCGGATATCATCGTGGGCTTCCCCGGCGAGACGGAGGAGGACTTCCGGGCGACCCTGGACCTTTGCGAGGCCGTGCGCTACGACGCCCTGTTTACCTTTATCTATTCCCCCCGCAAGGGGACCCCGGCGGCGGAGCTGCCGGATCCCACGCCCCGCGCGGAGAAAAACGCCCGGTTTGACCGCCTGCTGGAGCTGCAGAACCGCATCAGCGAGGAATGCCACCGGGCCTACATCGGAAAGACCCTGCGGGTGCTGGCCGACGGCGCCGACGGCGACCTGCTCACCGGCCGTACCGACGGGGGACGTCTGGTGCGCCTGCAGGGCGACAAGGCTCTGATCGGGCAGTTTATCCCCGTCACCATTACCGGCCATACCACCTGGTCGCTGACCGGGCGTTACGCGCCGGAGCAGGAGGTGCGCCATGGCTGAGCTGACCCCCATGATGCAGCAGTACTTTGAGATCAAAGAGAAAAACCGCGACTGCATCCTCTTCTTCCGCCTGGGCGACTTCTATGAAATGTTCGACGAGGACGCCCGTCTGGCCTCCAAGGAGCTGGACCTCACCCTGACCTCCCGGGACAGGAGCAAGGACAAGGGCCCCGACGAGGAGCGCATCCCCATGTGCGGCATCCCCTACCACGCCTCTGAGGGCTATATCGCCCGGCTGATCGCCAAGGGCTACAAGGTGGCCATCTGCGAGCAGACCGAGGACCCCGCCCTGGCCAAGGGCCTGGTGCGGCGGGAGATCATCCGTGTGGTGACCCCGGGCTCGCTGACCGAGAGCTCCATGCTTGAGGAGGGGCGCAACAACTATTTTGCCTGCCTCTACGGCATGGGCGACACGTGCGGCCTGTGCTTCTGCGATATTTCCACCGGCGCGTTTTACGCCACCTCCGTGCCCATGGACGACGAGGCCGTCACCTCGGAGCTGGGCCGGTTTTCCCCCGCCGAGGCCCTGGTGTGCGGCACGGTCGCGGACCGGCAGGAGCTGCGCCGGACCATGGCCGAGCGCATGGGCATCTGCGTGGACGACGAGGCCCCGGAGGGCTTTGATCCCGGCAGCTGTGAAGCGGTGCTGAGCGAGCAGTTCGGAAAGGACGTCCAGGCCCTGGGCCTGGCCGAGCTGCCCCAGACCGTCTGCGCCGCGGCAGCCCTGCTGATGACCCTTCGTCAGGTGCAAAAAGCCGACCTGCGCCATGTGCAGAGCCTGGAGTACTACCGGCCGGGCCGGTATATGGAGCTGGATCTCACCGCCCGGCGCAACCTGGAGCTGACCCAGACCATGCGCACCCAGGAGAAGCGGGGAAGCCTGCTGTGGGTGCTGGACCGCACCAGGACCGCCATGGGCGGCCGGATGCTGCGCGCCTGGCTGGACCGCCCCCTGCTTGCGCCCCGGGCCATCGAGACGCGCCTGGAGAGCGTGCAGGAGCTGGCGGACAGCGCCATCGTCCGCCAGGAGCTGGCGGAGGTCCTGTCCGGTGTGACGGATCTGGAGCGCATCATGGCCCGGATCGCCACCGGCAGCGCCAATTGCCGCGACCTGGCCGCCCTGGGCGCCGGCTGCGGCGCTCTGCCCGCCCTGCGGGCGCTGATCGAGCCCTGCCGCGCCGCCATGCTCAGCGGCATCCGCGCGCAGCTGGATCCCCTGGACGACCTGCGCGCGCTGATTGCCGAGGCCATTGTGGACGAGCCTCCCTTCACCGTCCGCGAGGGCGGCATGCTCCGGGAGGGCTACAATCAGGAGCTGGACGAGCTTCGCAGGATCATGCACGGCGGCCGGGAGCTGCTGGGCGGGATCGAGGCGAGCGAGAAGGAAAAAACCGGCATCCGGAACCTGAAAATCGGCTACAACCGGGTGTTCGGCTACTATATCGAAGTCAGCAAGGGCCAGATCGACCTGGTCCCCGACACCTATATCCGCAAGCAGACCCTGGTGAACTGCGAGCGCTATATCACCCAGGAGCTCAAGGAGCTGGAGAACACCATCCTCACCGCATCGGAGCGGGCCACCGCCATGGAATACGAGCTGTTCTGCGCCCTGCGCGACCGCATTGCCGAGGCCTCGCCCCGGGTGCTGGCCACGGCGCAGGCCGTGGCGGCGCTGGATACCCTGCAGAGCCTGGCCAACGTGGCCTGCCGCAACAATTACTGCCGTCCCACCGTGGACTCCGGCATGGAGATCCGCATCGAGGCCGGCCGCCATCCCGTGGTGGAGCAGATGCTCCGGGATTCCCTGTTCGTGCCCAATGATACGACCATCGGCACCCCCGGCAATCTGGCCGCCATCATCACCGGCCCCAACATGGCCGGCAAATCCACCTACATGCGCCAGGTGGCGCTCATCACCCTCATGGCCCAGGTGGGCAGCTTCGTGCCGGCGAAATCCGCCCACATCGGCGTCGCCGACCGGATCTTCACCCGCATCGGCGCCTCGGACGATCTGAGCGCCGGCCAGTCCACCTTCATGGTGGAGATGGCCGAATGCGCCGAGATCCTGCGCCACGCCACGTCCCGGTCCCTGCTGATCCTGGATGAGATCGGCCGCGGCACCTCCACCTTCGACGGCATGGCCATCGCCCGGGCGGTGCTCGAGCATGCCGCCGACCCGAAGAAGCTGGGCGCGCGCACCCTGTTCGCCACCCATTACCACGAGCTGGCGGACATCGAGCAGCAGGTGCCCACCGTGAAAAACTACAACATCGCCGTGAAGAAGCGCGGCGACAAAATGATCTTCCTGCGCAAGATCGTGCCCGGCGCCACGGACGATTCCTTCGGCGTGGAGGTGGCCATGATGGCCGGTCTGCCCGACCGGGTCGTCGCCCGGGCCAGGCAGATCCTGAAGGCCCTGGAGGCCGGCAAGTCCGCGTCTGCGGCGCGCGAAAAGGCCGCTCCGGCGGAGCAGATCTTTATGGGAGATCCCAAGACCGAAGCCGTCCGCGCCCGGCTGGAGAGCCTGAGCGTGGAGACACTCACCCCCATCGAAGCGCTCAACATCCTGTACGAGCTGAAGCAGCAACTGTGAGGTATCTGTCATGGAAGAAAATCGCAAACCCCGTCCCGCATTCATCCTCCTGAACCGCGGCGAGAAGATCGCCGGCTGGATCTATTTTCCGTTCTATGTCCTGCTGATCTCCATGGCCCTGGCGATGATTTTCCTGCTGCTGGGCCGGGATGTGCAGGCGCCGCGCAATCTGCTGTATATGAATCTCATCTACGGCGTTATAAATTTCTGTGTGCTGACGGTGAGCTTCCGCAAATATCTGGGAAAATCCTTCCGCCAGGCCCTGCGGTTCCCGGGCCGGTTCTTCGCGGCCGTGGGCATCGGCTTTGCCATCTATTATCTCGGCACCGTGCTGGTGAGCATCGTGATCCAGCTCATTCAGCCGGGCCTGGAGAACATCAACGACGCCGCCCTGGAGGGGATCGCGGAGCACGGCTGGCTCATGATGATCCTCTATACGGTGCTGCTGGTGCCGACGGTGGAGGAGCTCGTGTTCCGCGGGCTGATCTTCAGCTCCATCCGGCCCCACAGCCGCTTCCTGGCCTATGCGGTCGCCATGGTCACCTTCTCTGTCATGCATGTGCTGGGCTACATCGGTCAGTATCCCGTCAGCACCCTGGGCCTGTGCTTCCTGCAGTATCTGCCCGCCAGCTTCGCGCTGGCCTGGGCGATGGAATACAGCGGCTCCATCTGGGCCTCCATCACCGTGCATACCCTGGTCAACACCGTCGCCATGCTGGTCATGGTGTTCGCGCAGTGACGGGAGCGGCGCTATGGGCATCATTCATCAGCTTTCCCCCCATGTGGCGGATCTGATCGCCGCCGGCGAGGTGGTGGAGCGCCCGGCCTCCGTGGTCAAGGAGCTCCTGGAGAACGCCGTGGACGCCGGGGCGAAGCACGTGAGCGTGGAGATCCAGAACGGCGGCATGACCTTCATCCGCCTGACCGACGACGGCTGCGGCATGTCGCCGGAGGACGCGGAGATCGCCTTCCTGCGCCACGCCACCAGCAAGATCCGCCGCAAGGAGGACCTGGAGGCCATCGGCACCCTGGGCTTCCGTGGCGAGGCCCTGGCGGCCATCGCGTCGGTGTCGAAGATCGACCTGCTCACCCGCGCCGCGGGGGAGGAGTACGGCGTGAGCCTGCGTCTGGAGGCGGGCAAAATCGTCCAGCGCGCCGAGGCGGGCTGCCCCCCGGGCACCACCATCATCGTGCGCGATCTGTTCTACAATACCCCCGCCCGCATGAAATTCATGAAGCGCGACAGCGCCGAGGGCGCGGCGGTGTTTTCCGCGGTGCAGAAGCAGGCCGTGGCCCATCCCGAGGTGGCCATGCGCTTCCTGCGCGACGGGAAGGAGGAGCTCTCCACCCCCGGCGACGGGCAGCTGCTCAGCGCCATCTATGCCGTGTTCGGCCGCCAGACGGCCAAGGACATGGTGGAGCTCAGCTCCAGCTGGGAAAAGACCCGGGTCCGGGGCTATATTTCCCGTCCCGCCGCCTCCCGGGGCAACCGGAATTACCAGATTTTCTTTGTCAACGGCCGCTATGTGAAGTCTCCGGTGCTGAGCGCGGCGCTGGAGGAGGCCTATCGCAACCAGATGATGGTGGGCAGGTTCCCGGCCTGCGTGCTGGAGCTCACCATGCCCCTGGGGGCGGTGGACGTGAACATCCATCCGGCCAAGACAGAGGTCAAATTCTTAAATGAGCGCGACGCCTACGACTGCGTCTATTACGGCGCCCTGTCCGCCCTGAACCGGACCCCCGGCAAGGTGGACGCCCCCGCCCCGGTGCAGCCCCAGATGCCCGCCCGGGCAGGGCAGGTGCACGCGCCGGTGCAGACCCCCGTCCACGGCAGTCCGGCCAAGAAGCCGTTTTTCCAGACCATGACGGCGGAGCAGTACCGCGCCGCCATGACCCCGCCGAAGACCCCCGCCAGCGACGAGCTGATCCGGGCCGTGCAGGCCCAGCGCCCGCCCATACCCGCGAAGCCTATCCCCCCGGACGTGCGGGAAGACGGTCCGACGGCAGTGTGGACGAAAGCCCCGCGCGTCGAGCCCATCGCCCCGGAGCCCGAACCCGAGCAGACGGCCCTGCCCCTGCCGGAGACGGACCCCTGGCGGATCATCGGCGAGTGCTTCTCCACCTATTTCCTGGTGGAGCAGGACGACGCCCTCTATCTCATTGACAAGCACGCCGCCCACGAGCGGATCCTGTTCGACAAGCTTCGCGCCCAGGCGGGCCCGATCCCGGCCCAGGCCCTGGCCGAGCCCCTGGTCTGCCGGATCTCGGCGGAGGAGGCGAGCGCGGTGCTGGAGCAGCGCGAGCTGCTGGCCCGGTGCGGCTACGGCGTGGAGGAATTCGGCGCCGATACGGTGCTGCTGCGGGAGATCCCTGCGGATATCGACCCCGGCGACGCCCGGGAGAGCCTGTCGGAGCTGGCCCAGCGTCTGCTGGAGGGCCGCCGGACCGAGCCCGAAGCGCTGCGCGACGAGCTGCTGCACACCGTGGCCTGCAAGGCCGCCATCAAGGCGGGCTACCGCACCGACCCGGCGGAGCGCGCGGCGCTGGTGCGCCGGGTGCTGGGCAGCGACGACCTCAAATACTGCCCCCACGGCCGGCCCATCTGCATCCGCCTGACCAAGGGCAGGATCGAGCGGCAGTTTGGCAGAGCGTGAACAGTTCAGAATTCAGAATTAAGAATTAAGAATTGATAATTGAATTCTGCATTTTGCATTCTGAATTCCTAATTCTGAATCAGGAAGGAGCAAACTATGGACCGCATGATCTGCATCGTCGGGCCCACTGCCACGGGGAAGACCCGGCTGGCGGTGGCGCTGGCAAAGGCGCTGGACGGCGAGGTCATTTCCTGCGATTCCATGCAGCTCTACCGGGGCATGGACATCGGCACCGCCAAGGTGACGCCCGACGAGGCCCAGGGCGTGCCCCATCACATGATCGACGTGGCCGATCCCGCGGAGGCCTTCTCCGTGGGCAGGTTCACCGACATGGCCGCGCCCATCGCCCGGGACATCCTGGCCCGGGGCAGGACCGCCATTCTGGCGGGCGGCACCGGACTGTATATGGACGCCCTGGTGCTGGGCCGGAGCTTCGCGCCCTATCCCACCACGGGCAAGCGGGAAATGCTCGAGGCCCTGGCCGAGCGCGAGGGCGTCGGCGCCGTGCAGGCCATGCTGCGGCAGTTTGACCCCGCCGCGGCGGAGCGGCTGCATCCCGGCGACCGGCGGCGCATCATCCGGGCGGTGGAGGTCTACCTGGAGACGGGCATGACCATCACCGAGCACGACCGCCTGTCGAAGCTCGAGCCGCCCCGGTTCCGCCCGGTATGGATCGGACTGAATTATGTCAACCGAGAAGACCTCTACCGGCGCATCGACAAGCGTGTGGACGAGATGATGGCCGCCGGGCTGGACGCCGAGCTGGACCGGCTTCTGGCCGCGGGGGTCCCGGAGACCGCCACCAGCATGCAGGCCCTCGGCTATAAGGAGCTGCTGCGCTCCCGCCGGGGGGAGATCTCCCGGCAGACCGCCGTGGAGGATATCAAGCGCGGCTCGCGCAACTATGCCAAGCGGCAGCTCACCTGGCTGCGCCGCAATCCGGACGTGCGCTGGATCATGCTTGGTGCGGCGCCGGAGTTTGAGGAAGTCTATCGCCGGGCGGCGAAGCTCCTGATGGACGCCGGCTTCCCCGGCGCGGAAGTTTTTTCCCGGCCGACCGCCTTCGACACAATCTGAGGTTTTGATTTGGTAAAATATGGGCATTCTACATAGAAATGTGAGGGAATGCCCATGGCAAAAGAAGATATGCTGCAGGACCAGTTTCTCCGTCAGCTCGCGCTGGAGCGGATCCCGGTGACCGTATTCCTGGTCAACGGGTTCCAGATCCGGGGCGTGGTGACGGGCAGCGACAGCTTTTCCGTATTCATGCTGTCCGACGGCAGGCAGGAGATGATCTACAAGCACGCCATCTCCACCATCATGCCCGCCGAGCCCGTCAAGCTGAGCTGAGAAACCGCGCCCTGCCGGAGGACACACCATGAAGCAGGGCGCAACGCTTACAAGAGGAATCATACTGATGCTGCTGCTGGCACTGATCGCCTACGGGATCGCTGCGGCCTTCTCCGCCCTGGAGAAGTCCACCGCCACTGTCACAGCCATCGCCTACGAAGTCGGTGACGGGTTTCAGTCCACCGGCTTCGTTGTGCGTGACGAGCAGATCCTGAAGGCCCCCGAGGGCATCAACGTGCTGCTGCGCACCGAGGGGGAGCGGGTGGCCAAGGGCGAGGCGCTGGCCGCCACCTTCGCCGACGAGGGCGCCCAGGAGGCGCAGATGCGCATCGATGAGCTGGAGCAGGAGCTCGAGCGCATCGAATCGGTGCTGGGCACCCTGTCCACCACCCAGGGCAGCGCCGGGCTGGACGGTCAGCTCCAGCAGGAGCTGGTGAGCTTCACGGCCCAGACCGTCCGGGGCGACCTGGCCGCCGCCGGGCAGAGCGCCAACAGCCTCAAGGCCACGGTGCTGCGGCGCTTCCTGGACGAGGAGGGCCGCGACGCCATGCGCGCCCAGGCCCAGAGCCTGCGCAGTGAGCTGGCCTCCCTGCGCTCCCGCCTGGCCGGCGCCGTGACCCAGTCCACCGCCCAGCGGGCGGGCTTCTTCTCCGGCACCACCGACGGCTATGAGCGGATCCTCACCGTGCAGACGGTGAGCACCATCTCTGTGTCCGATTATGACGAGATCACCCGCATGAAGCCCGAGGCCCCCGCCGGCACCCTGGGCAGGCTCATCACCTCCCCCCAGTGGTACTATGTCTGCGAGGCCAGACGGTCGGACCTGGAGGGCTGCAAGGTGGGCGACTGGCTGTCGGTGGAGTTTGCCTTCGATGTGTACGAGCCCCTGCGCATGCGCATCGAGCGCATTTCCGATCCCGTGGACGAGCGGCAGATCCTGGTGCTGTCCTGCGAGGATCACATGGAACAGGCCGCCCGCCTGCGCACCCAGCAGGCCGACATCATCCTGCACACCTATCAGGGGGTGCGCGTGCCGAAGCAGGCCATCTATTTTGACAACGAGACCGGCTCGGCCGGGGTCTACGTCCTGGTGGGCGCCATCGCCCGCTGGAAGGATGTGGACATCATCTACGAGGCCCAGGACTATTATCTTGTCCGCCAGGACAACAGCGAGACCTCCAACCTCTGGGCCGGGGACGAGGTCATACTGACGAAACAGGAAATCGAAGACGGAAAGGTCGTAGAATAAAATGGAACAGTACGAGAAAACCATCCGGGAGAACATCGCCGCCATCCGCGCCCGCATGGACGCCGCCGCCGCTGCCGCCGGCAGGGAGCCGGGGCAGGTGCAGCTTTGCGCCGCCACCAAGATGAACGACGCCGAGCGCGTCAAGGCCGCCATTCGGGGCGGGGTGGACCTGTGCGGTGAAAACCGGGTGCAGGAGATCCAGCAAAAGCTGCCCCTGGGGGCCTATGAGGGCGCGCCGCTGCACTTCATCGGCCGGCTGCAGACCAACAAGGTCAAATACATTGTGGGCGTGGTGGACGTGATCGAGTCTGTGGACCGGCTCCATCTGCTGCAGACCATCGACGAACAGGCCCGCAAAAAGGGCGTGGTGCAGAAGATCCTGCTGGAGGTCAACATCGGCGGCGAGGAATCCAAGGGCGGCTTCACCCCCGCCGAGACGCTGGAAATGGCCGCCAAAATGAGCGAGTATCCCGGGGTTTTCCTCTCCGGACTCATGGCGATCCCCCCTGTGAGCGTCGAAAAAGGAGATAATCTGAGATATTTTCAGCAAATGTATCAGCTTTTTATTGACATATCGCAAAAAAAATACGATAATGTGTCTATGGTATGTCTATCAATGGGCATGTCGGACGATTTCGAGGACGCCATCGCCTGCGGCAGCACCATGGTCCGCATCGGCACCGCCATTTTCGGTGAGCGCAATTATAACAAATAAAAAAATGTAAATACAGATACTGGAGGATTAGACATGGGATTTCTGGATGATCTGAAAAAGCTGACCCGCCCCTACAATGAGGACGACGAGGACGATTATGACAACTACGACGACTATGAGGACGAGGACACGGCCGCTGCCGAGCCCGCCCCCGCACCCCGCGCCGGCCGCAGCTATGCCGACAAGCCCACGGTCACCGGTGACCGCAGAGGCAACAAGGTGGTCAATATCCACACCACCGCCCAGATGCAGGTCGTGCTGGTCAAGCCCGAGCGCTTCGACACCGTGTCCGAGATCGCCGATCATCTGCGCGAGCGCCGCGCGGTGGTGCTGAATCTCGAGTCCGCCAACAAGGACGTCGCCCGCCGCCTGGTGGATTTCCTGTCCGGCGTCGCCTACGCCCTGGACGGCAAGATCAAGAAGGTCGCCCTTGCCACCTACATCATCACCCCCTACAATGTGGACATCGTCGGGGATCTGGTGGAGGAACTGGAAAACAACGGGATGTACTTCTGATCCCCTTAAAGGAGTGATTTTCGATGTTTACACCCCAACAACTCAGTGAAATCGGCTTCACCAAGGCCGTATTCGGCGGGTACGACATGGATTCGGTGCACGATGTGCTCGATCCGCTGACGGAGGACTATACCACCCTCTACAAGGAAAACGCCGTGCTCAAGAGCAAGCTGCGCATCCTGGTGGAGAAGCTGGAGGAATACCGCCAGCAGGGCAAGCAGCCCGCGCCCAAGGCGGAGGTCACCGACGCCGAGGCCGAGGACAGCGCCAAGGAGATCATCCGCAGCGCCGAGGACAAGGCCTCCGTGCTGATCCGCGAGGCCCATGAGCGCGCCAAGAGCATCCTGAGCGAGGCCAACGCCAAGGCCGAGCGCACCGCCCGCCTGTCCGCCGGCGAGCTGGAGCTGGAGGAGGACCGTCTCAACCAGGCCAGGCAGGCCGCGGCCAGCTTCATCCAGGCCATCCAGGCCAACATCGACCGCCATCAGGAGCTGCTGGACAACCTCAAGCTCCTGGAGCTGCCCGAGACGCCGGAGGACGAGACCCCCGCGGCGCCCGCCAAGGCCCCGGAAGCGCCGAAGAAGGAACAGGCTGCCGAGCAGAAGGCTGCGCCGAAGAAGGAACAGGCTGCCGAGCAGAAGGCCGCGCCGGAGAAGAAGGCAGAGCCGAAGGCTGCGGAGCCGAAGGCAGAGGAGCCCGGCGTGCCGGAGCTCGTTCCGCCCCCCTACGTCCCCGAGGACGACCCCGATGAGATTGCCCGTGAGATCGAGCAGAATCTCGAAAAGCTGGTGGGGAGCGTGCCCAATTCCACCTACGACGCCTCCCAGCAGGATACCCGGGTCATGCCCCCGCTGCATCCGGAGTCCATTACGGCGAAATTCGGCGATCTGCAGTTCGGCAAGAACTACAATCCCAAGCAATAAATAACAGAACGCGATGATGGGGACAAACAGGGACCCCGGCGCCTTCCAGAGAGCCGCCCATTGGTGCAACGGCGGCAGGCAGCCCCTCCCGAATATCACCCCGGAGCCTCCGGCCGAACGGCGCACGCCCAGTAGACCCGGACGGATGACGCCCGTTACCGCGTCCGGAGCGGCCGCTTCGGCGGCAAAAAGAGTGGTACCGCAGAGGAAGATCCTTTGTCTCTTTCGAGGCAGAGGATCTTTTTTCAATTCAGAATTAAGAATTAAGAATTCAGAGTTCTATGTTCTTAATTCTGAATTCTGAATTCTGAATTCAATAATCTGGAGGATATTATGGAATACAAAAAGACCCTGAACATGCACAAATCCGGCTTCCCGATGCGGGGCGGCCTGCCCAAGCGCGAGCCGGAGATGCTCGCCCAGTGGGACGAGATGGACCTGTACAACGAAATGCTCAAGAAGAACGAGGGCAAGCCCCGGTTCTCCCTGCATGACGGCCCTCCGTTCTCCAACGGCGACATCCACATGGGTCACGCCCTGAACAAGGCCCTGAAGGACTTCATCGTGCGCATGTACGCCATGCGCGGCCGCTGGACCCCCTATATCCCCGGCTGGGACAACCACGGCATGCCCATCGAATCGGCGATCATCAAGCAGAACAAGCTCAACCACAAGGCCATGAGCATCGCCGACTTCCGCTCCGCCTGCCAGGAGTTTGCCCAGCACTATATCGACCGCCAGATGGCGGGCTTCCGCCGCATGGGCGTGGTGGCCGACTGGGCCCATCCCTACAAGACCATGAACAAGGGCTTCGAGGCCGAGGAGGTCAAGATCTTCGGCATGATGTATAAGAAGGGCTATATCTACAAGGGCCTCAAGCCCGTGTACTGGTGCCCCAAGGACGAGACCGCCCTGGCCGAGGCCGAGATCGAGTACCATGACGATCCCTGTACCACGGTCTACGTCAAGTTCCCGATGTACGACGACCTGGGCAAGCTCGAAGGCTTCGATCTGTCCAAAATGTCCTTCGTCATCTGGACCACCACCATCTGGACCCTGCCCGGCAACCTGGCCATCGCCCTGAACCCGCGGGAGAGCTACGCCCTGGTGCAGGCCCCCAACGGCGAGATCTATATTATGGCCGAGCTGCTGGCGGACAAGGTCATGGGCGTGGGCGGCTTCGACAGCTATGAGATCCTCGCCACCTATCCCGGCTCGTTCTTCGAGAACATGCTGGCAAAGCATCCCTTCCTGGACAAGACCTCCCGTCTGCTGCTGGCGGACTACGTCACCATGGATTCCGGCACCGGCTGCGTCCACACCGCTCCCGGCTTCGGCGCGGAGGACTATGTGACCTGCACCCGCTACGGCATCAAGATGGTGGTGCCTGTGGACGACCAGGGCAAGCACACCGACTACGCCGGCAAGTATGCCGGCCTCGAGACCGAGGAATCCAACCCCATCATCCTGGCCGACATGGAGGCCGACGGCTCCCTGTTCGCCAAGGAGGAGGTCATCCACTCCTATCCCCACTGCTGGCGCTGCAAGAACCCCATCATTTTCCGCGCCACCCCGCAGTGGTTCTGCTCCGTGGACGCCTTTAAGGAGGATGCCGTCAAGGCCGCCGACGAGGTCCGCTGGATCCCCGCCTGGGGCAGAGACCGCCTGATCGCCATGATCCGCGAGCGCGCCGACTGGTGCATCTCCCGTCAGCGCCGGTGGGGTCTTCCCATTCCCGTGGTGTACTGCAAGGAGTGCGGCAAGCCCATCTGCACCGACGAGACCATCGCCCATATCTCCGACCTGTTTGCCGCGAAGGGCTCCAACGCCTGGTTCGAGCTGGATTCCGACGCCCTGGTGCCCGAGGGCTTTGCCTGCCCGCACTGCGGCGGCAAGCATTTCGAGAAGGAGACCGATACCCTCGACGGCTGGTTCGATTCCGGCGCCACCCATTTCACCGCCATGCAGCGCGACCAGGGCTTCTGGCCCGCGGATATGTATATCGAAGGCGCGGACCAGTATCGCGGCTGGTTCCAGAGCTCCCTGCTCATCGGCGTGGGCGCCCTGGGCCGCGGCGCGCCCTTCCGTGAGTGCGTGACCCACGGCTGGACCGTGGACGGCGAAGGCCGCGCCATGCACAAGAGCCTGGGCAACGGCATGGATCCCGCCGAGATCATCAATAAGTACGGCGCCGACATGCTCCGCCTGTGGGCCGGCTCCGCCGACTACCACGCCGACGTGCGCTGCTCCGACGAGATCTTCAAGCAGCTCAGCCAGAACTACCTCAAGTTCCGCAACACCGCCAAGTTCATGCTCGACAACCTGGTGGACTTCGATCCCGAGCAGCTCGTCGGCCCGGAGGATATGCCGGAGCTGGACCGCTGGGCCATGACCAAGCTGGGCGAGCTGATCACCCGCTGCCTGAAGGCCTATGACGGCTATGAATTCTTCGCTGTGTCCCACGCCATCAACGACTACTGCGTGAACGTGCTCTCGTCGTTCTACCTCGATATCATCAAGGACCGTCTGTACTGCGACGCCGCCGATTCCCTGGGCCGCCGCAGCGCCCAGACCGTGCTGTATCTGACCCTCGGCGCCGTGGCCAAGCTCTTCGCGCCGATCCTGGCCTTCACCTGCAACGAGATCTGGCTGGCCATGCCCCACAGAGCGCAGGACGACGCCCGCAACATCCTGCTCAACCAGATGGACGCGCCCTTCACCGCCTATCATCTGAACGCGGATCAGATGGAGACCTGGCGCACCGCCATCGCCCTGCGCCAGGACGTCAACGGCATCCTGGAGCTGGCCCGCGCCGACAAGCGCATCGGCAAGGCCCTGGAGGCCGAGGTCACCCTGAAGGCGACCGACAGCCAGGCGGAGGCCGTGCTGAAGGCCGTGGAGGGCATGGACCTCAAGGCGCTGCTCATCGTCTCCGGCGTGGAGCTGGGCGAGGCGCCCGCCGACGCCCTCACCGGCATGGGCGGCAATTTCCCCGGCCTGCAGATCGCGGTCAGCAACGCCCCCGGCACCAAGTGCCCCCGCTGCTGGATGCACACCACCGAGCCCGGCGAAGACGGCCTGTGCCCCCGCTGCGCCGCCGTCGTGGCCGCCATCGACCCCGCTTCGCTGGAAGTGTAAGACGCTGATTCCCCGCCGCTTTTTTCGGGCGGCGGGGAATAACACAAAAACGCAAAGAATTGTTAAACGAAAATTAACAAATGGGGCTCGTGTTTTCATGCGCCGGATCACTGTCTCCGACAGGGGCACGAACCCCGGGATTTTCCCTGAATTTCGTCGAAATCGGAAGATTCAGCGGGAAAACCGCCCTTGCGCCCGTCGGCGCGGGGCCACTTGAAATGCAGAAAAAAAGAGAATAAAATAAGGGTGCGCTTGAGGGACGACCTCCCGCGCATCAAGGAGAGAACCTCATGCGTAGATTCGAAGACCTTTTGAAAACCTGCCTGGCCCTTGTGCTTTGTATGGCGATCCTTGCCGGCTGCGCCGCCAAGCCGCCCGCCGAACCCGCGCCCGCCCCGGAAGCAGAAGCCGAAGCGGAGACGGTGACCGACGTCACCGAAGAAGACTGGAACAAAATCGTCGCGCAATTCGGAAATCACACATTGACCTGCGCGGGCTTTTCCTATTTCTACTGGGCCAGCTTCACCTCCTTCCTCAATTATCACGGCTCCGACGCCAAGAACTATCTTGACCTCTACACGCCCCTGAACGAGCAGATGTATTCCGAGGAGCTCACCTGGGAGGATTACTTCATCAATGACGCGCTGATGGCCTACAAGCAGTACTGCACCCTCAACGATCTGGCGGAGGCCGAGGGCTTCGAGCTGTCGGAGGAGGCGCAGAAAACGCTGGAGGATCTGCCCGACGAGCTGCTCAAGACCGCCCAGGCCATGGGCTTCGAGACCGTGGAGGAATACCTCCAGGCCAACTACGGCGGCGGCGCCACTCTGGAGAACTACACCGACTACCTCGAGCACCATTTCGTGGTGCAGGAGTACACCGCCGCGCTGCAGAAGAGCTTCACCTTCACCGACGAAGAGGTGGAGAAATACTACGACGACCACGCCGAGGAATACGCCGAAAACGGCGTGACCAAGGAGGATGTGAAGATGGCGAAGCTGCGCTATCTCATGATCCTGCCGGCGGACCAGACCGAGGAGAGCTACGAGTCCATCGACACGGCCTTCAACGAGATGCTTGAGGACTGGGAGATGTGGGAGGATAAGTCCGAGGAGGGCTTCATGGCCTTCGGCGAGAAATGGAGCGAGAAGGGCTTCGCCCAGGATTACCTGGACGCCGTGGCCCCCGGCACGGTCTATTTCTCCTTCTTCGACGACTGGGTCTTCCGGGAGCCCCGGAAGGCCGGCGATACCCGCACCTGGGTCATGCAGTCCGGCGATTACCTGTTCTATTATATCGGTCAGCGCGACGAGGTGTTCTGGCGCAGCCAGGCCCGGTACGACATGTGCCGCGACGCATTCACCACCTTCCTGCTGCAGGAAATGACCAATTACAGCTACACGCTGCATGAGGAAAACATCATCATCTCCCAGGCTGCGGATCTCTATTCCGATCCCATCATGGAGGAGGAGGGCACGATCCTCGATTCAGAGGAAGACGCGGGCTGAGCCCCCCCGGAAAGCACGGAATACCACCGTTGAAATCACCAAATAGAGCTTTAAGAACCTGTGGAACATCCACAAAAAAGTTTTGCTTGATATATTTCTGTAATAATTGCTTGACTTTTATACCTTCATTCATTAAAATTTATCTGGTATTGTTTTTGACGATATTTCGTCCATTCGGTAGTAACGCGTGAGAGCGCGTGCTATATATACTTTTTTGAAAGGATGAGACCAACAAATGAAAAAACTGATTGCTCTGCTGCTTGCTCTGGCTATGGTTTTCGCTCTGGTCGCTTGCGCTGCCAAGACTGAGGAACCCGCCGCTCCCGCCGAGCCCGAAACCCCCGCCGAGCCCGAAACCCCCGCTGAGCCCGAACCCGAACCCGAGCCCGAAAAGGGCGGCCTGATCGGCGTCTCCATGCCCACCAAGGATCTGCAGCGTTGGAACCAGGATGGCGACAACATGAAGAAGCTGCTTGAAGAGGCTGGCTACGAAGTCGACCTGCAGTACGCTGCCAACGACACCTCCATGCAGGTTTCCCAGATCGAGAACATGATCGCCAACGGCGCGAAGGTTCTGGTTATCGCCGCCATCGACGGCGAGTCTCTGGGCACCGTTCTGGCTCAGGCTAAGGAAGCCGACGTCAAGGTCATCGCTTATGACCGCCTGATCATGAACTCCGACGCTGTCACCTACTATGCCACCTTCGACAACAACCTCGTTGGCGTCATGCAGGGCGAGTACATCGAGAAGGCCCTCGACCTGCCCAATGCTGGCGACAAGACCTACAACATCGAGTTCATCACCGGCGACCCCGGCGACAACAACATCAACTTCTTCTATGACGGCGCTATGAGCGTCCTGCAGAAGTACCTCGACTCCGGCGTCCTGGTTTGCCAGTCCGGCCAGACCGCTAAGATGGACGTTGCTACCGAAGGCTGGTCCGCTGAGAATGCTCAGAACCGCTTCGAGAACATCCTCTCCACCTACTATGCCGACAAGCAGCTCGACGCTGTCTTGGCTTCCAACGACTCCACTGCTCAGGGTGTTGCCACTGCTCTGGCTTCCTCCTACAGCAACGATGTGTATCCCATCATCACCGGCCAGGACTGCGACATCGTCTCCACCATGAACATGATGGACGGCAAGCAGGCCATGTCCGTCTTCAAGGACACCCGCGACCTCGCCGCCAAGACCGTCGAGATGATTGACGCCATCATGAAGGGCACCGAGCCCCCCATCAACGACACCAAGACCTACGACAACGGCACCGGCATCATCCCCAGCTTCCTGTGCGAGCCCAAGGTCTGCACCAAGGACAACATCCAGGAGATCCTGATCGACTCCGGTTACTACACCGAGGCTGATCTGGCCCACTAATTTCACACATAGCATACCCTATAGCCGAGCAAGCCTTCGGGCTTGCTCGGCCTCTCAAAAGAGAAAAGAAACAAGATCACTGGAGGCGATCGTTTGTCTGAGAAGATCCTACTTGAAATGAAAAACATCACCAAGCTGTTTCCCGGCGTCAAGGCTTTGGACGACGTGAATCTGAAGGTGAAAGAGGGCAGTATTCATGCGCTGGTCGGCGAAAACGGCGCCGGTAAGTCGACCCTGATGAACGTCCTCAGCGGCATCTACCCCTACGGCACCTATACCGGCGACATTATTTATGACGGTGAGGAGTGCCGCTTTTCCAAGATTCGCGACAGCGAATCGAAAGGCATTGTTATCATCCACCAGGAGCTCGCTCTGGTCCCCTACATGACCATCGGCGAGAACATGTACCTGGGCAACGAGCGCGGCAAGCCCTTTGCCATCGACTGGACCGACACCTACGTCCAGGCCGACAAGTACCTGAAGATCGTCGGCCTCAATGAGTCTTCGCATACTCAGATCAAGGACATCGGCGTCGGCAAGCAGCAGCTGGTTGAGATCGCAAAGGCGCTGTCCAAGAACGCCCGTCTGCTGATTCTGGATGAACCCACCTCCTCCCTGAACGAAGAAGATTCCAGGGCGCTCCTGGATCTGCTGATCCGGCTGAAGGGCGAAGGCTTAACCTCGATTATTATCTCTCATAAGCTCAATGAGGTTTCTTATGTTGCGGACGACATCACCGTTATCCGCGACGGCCACACCATCGAGACTCTGGTCAAGGGTGTGGATGATATTTCCGAAGATCGCATCATCCGCGGCATGGTCGGTCGTGAAATGTCCGACCGTTTCCCCAAGCGTCATGATGTGAAGATCGGCGACGTGGCCATGGAGGTCAAGAACTGGACCGTTTATCACCCTGTTTACACCGATAAGAAGATCGTCGATGATGTTTCTTTCTATGTCCGCAAGGGCGAGGTTCTTGGTATCTCCGGTCTGATGGGCGCAGGCCGTACCGAGCTCTCCATGAGTCTGTTCGGCCACAGCTATGGCTCCTCTATCACCGGCCAGGTATTTATCAACGGCAAGGAAGTCAAGATGCACTCCACCAAGAGCGCCATTGAGCACGGCCTGGCTTATGTCACCGAGGACCGCAAGGGCAACGGCCTGATCCTGTCCAACGCGATCCGCGCCAATACCACGCTGGCCAACCTTAAGGGCATTTCCAACAAGATGGGCGTCATCGACAACGACAAGGAATATGCCGTTGCTGAGGAGTATCGCGACAAGCTGCGCACCAAGTGCACCAGCGTCGAGCAGATGGTCGGCAACC
This sequence comes from Oscillospiraceae bacterium, assembly GCA_902795095.1. The sequence goes on along the minus strand of CADBKB010000004.1, from coordinate 9,393 downwards.
TGTCCGGCGGCAACCAGCAGAAGGTCCTGCTGGCCAAGTGGATGTACGCAGGTCCCGACGTCATGATCCTTGACGAGCCCACCCGCGGCATCGACGTCGGCGCGAAGTACGAAATTTATAATATCATTAATACGCTGGTTTCAGAAGGCAAGTCCGTCATTATGATCTCGTCCGAGCTCCCCGAGATCCTCGGCATGAGCGACCGTATCTACGTCATGAACGAAGGCCGGATCGTCGGAGAGTTCAAGGGCAGCGAGGCCACGCAGGAAGGCATCATGGCCGCCATCCTCAAATCCAGCAACGATTGATAAGGAGTAAAGAAGAATGAAAAACTCGAAAGTTAACAACTGGATTCAGAAGTATGCCATGATCATGGTGCTGATTTTGGTCGTTATTATCTTCTCCGCTGTCACCAAGGGCAAGCTTCTGCTCCCGCAGAACATCACCAACCTGATTGCTCAGAACGCTTACGTGTTCGTGCTCGCCACCGGCATGCTGCTGTGCATCCTGACCGGCGGTAACATCGACCTTTCCGTCGGCTCCGTCGTCTGCTTCGTCGGCGCCATCGGCGGTCTTCTGCTGAAGAAAGGCATGCCCCTCGTTCCCGCCGCCCTGATCATGCTCATCACCGGCATGGCCATCGGTGCTTGGCAGGCCTTCTGGATTGCCTACGTCCGCGTCCCGCCCTTCATCACCACCCTGTCCGGCATGCTCGCCTTCCGCGGCCTGTCCAACGTTGTGCTCCAGGGCAAGTCCATCCCCATCCTCAACAAGACCTTCGTTAAGGTTTTCGGCGGCGGCGCTGACTGCTACATCGGCACCGGCTCCTTCGCTAAGACCCTTTGCGTCATCGTCGGCATCGTTGCTGCGGTCCTGTTCGTCGTACTGACCCTCATGTCCCGCATCAACCGCCAGAAGAAGGGCTACAACGTCGAGTCCTTCACCGCCTACATCATCAAGACTGTGGCCATCGTGGCCGTCATCCTGTTCTTCGCGTACAAGCTGAGCAAGTACAAGGGCCTGCCCACCGTTCTTATCTGGCTCGCCATCGTCATCGGCCTGTATTCCTACATCACCTCGAAGACCACCATCGGCCGTCACTTCTATGCCGTCGGCGGTAATGAGAAGGCTGCGAAGCTCTCCGGTATCAACACCAACAGAGTTTACTTCCTGGCTTACACCAGCATGAGCACCCTGGCCTCCCTGGCCTCCATGCTCGTCGTGGCCCGCATGGTCTCCTCCACCACCCAGGCCGGTGAAGGCTATGAGATGGACGCCATCGGCTCCTGCTTCATCGGCGGCGCCTCCGCTTACGGCGGCATCGGCACCGTGCCCGGCGTTATCGTCGGTGCTCTTCTGATGGGCGTTCTGAACATGGGCATGTCCATCATGCGCGTGGATATGAACTGGCAGAAGGTCGTTAAGGGCCTCGTCCTGCTGGGCGCCGTTATCTTCGACGTCGTGTCCAAGAAGAAGAATTCTTAATCGCAATCTCATAAGGTAATTTCATTCTGCCTCCAATGGGCACAGTCCCGGCGGAGGCAGAATACTAAAAAGGAGGCTTTTTCGTGCTTTATATCGGTGTTGATCTGGGCACTTCTTCCATGAAGGTCCTTTTGGTTGACGGCGAGGGAACGGTGCTGCGCAGCACGTCGCAGTCCTATCCCCTTATGATGCCGCAGCCCGGTTGGTCTGAGCAGGATCCCGAGGAGTGGTGGTCTGCTCTTTGTGTTTGTGTACCCAAGCTGCTCGAGGACGTCGACGCCACCCAGGTCGCCGGTCTGAGCTTCGGCGGCCAGATGCACGGTCTGGTAGCCCTGGACGAGAACGACCAGGTGATCCGCCCCGCCATCCTCTGGAATGACGGCCGCACCGGCAAGCAGACCGATGCGCTCAACAATGACTTCGGCAAGGAGCGCCTGCTGGCGCTGACGGGCAATCTGGCCTTTGCCGGCTTCACCGCCCCGAAGCTGCTTTGGATGCGCGAGAATGAGCCGGAGCTCTTTGCGAAGATCCGCAGGATCATGCTCCCCAAGGATTATCTTGCTTACCGCCTGACCGGCGTCCATTCCTGCGACTATTCCGACGCCTCCGGTATGCTGCTGCTGGATGTGGCAAACCGCTGCTGGTCCAAGCCGCTGATGGATTACTGCGGCGTGCGCGAGGAGCAGCTTCCTCAGCTCTTCGAGAGCTATGAACGTGTCGGAACCGTGAAGCCCGCCGTTGCTGCCCTTCTGGGCATCCCCGCCTCCACCGTGGTGGCCGCGGGCGCCGGCGACAATGCTGCCGCCGCCGTCGGCACCGGCACTGCCGGCGAAGGCAGCTGCAATATCTCCATCGGCACCTCCGGTACCATCTTCATCCCCAGCCGCGAATTCAAGCTCCCGCCCGAGGGTAACCTCCATGCCTTCGCTCATGCCGACGGCACCTGGCATCTGATGGGCTGCATCCTGGCCGCTGCCTCCGCCTACACCTGGTGGCGCGGGGATGTGCTGAAGAGCGAGTCCAACGAGGAAGAGCAGAAGGATATCACCCGCGAGAAGCTGGGCAAGAACCATGTCTTCTATCTGCCCTATCTGATGGGCGAGCGCTCCCCCCACAATGACCCCGCCGCCCGCGGCGTCTTTGCCGGCATGAGCCTGGATACCACCCGCGCCGACATGACCCAGGCGGTCATGGAGGGCGTGGCCTTCGCCATCCGCGACAGCGTGGAGATCGTCCGGTCCCTGGGCCTGGATATCAAGGCCTCCAACCTGTGCGGCGGCGGCGCCAAGAGCCCCATCTGGCGTCAGATGTTTGCCAATATCCTCAATATGGAGCTCTTTGTCCCCGAATCTGAGGAAGGCGCCGGCTATGGCGCCGCGATCCTGGCCATGGTGGCCGCCGGCGAGTACTCCGATGTGCTGGCCGCCTGCGCAGCCATGCCCCGCGGCGGCACCAAGTACGCCCCGGATCCCGAGATCGTGGCCCTGTACAACGAGCGCTATGAGAACTACAAGGCGCTGTATCCCGCGCTCAAGGCGATTTTCCCGAAGCTGTAATGGAGGAAAAAATGAAGGTATACAGTGTATTCGATCCTGAATTTGCCCCTTACGGCAAGATCATTACCGGCATTGACAACGAATCCATCATGAAGGCCCTGAATGAGAGCACCCCTCTGCCCGAGGGCGTGGGTTATGTGCCCTCCGAGCCTGCTCTGGAATGTCTGAGCGTGTTTGAGCAGATGCGCGATCATGTCTATGGCGGTATGCCCATTCAGCTTGGCTGGTGCAACGGCCACAACACGAAGCTCAACTGCCTGGAGTACCACCGCGACAGCGAGATCAACCTGGGCACCGAGGACTTCATCCTCCTGCTGGCCAAGCAGGAAAAAATCGTGGACGGCGTGCTCGACACCGCCGATGTGCAGGCCTTTGCCTGCCCCAAGGGCGTTATGATCGAGGTCTATGCGACCAGCCTACACTATGCCCCCTGCTCCGCCAAGCCCGGCATGGGCTTCCGGGTGCTGGTGGCCCTGCCCCGCGGCACCAATGAGGCCGCCCCTGAAATCAAGGCCCTCAATGCTGAGGACAAGACCCTCTGGGCCCGCAACAAGTGGCTGCTGGCCCATGCGGAGTCCGCGGAGGCCGCCGACGGCGCCTATGTGGGCCTGAAGGGCGTCAATATCGATCTGGCAAAATAAAAGGGAATCCCTTTATTTATCGCAATTCAAACAAGGAGTGAAGAAAATGTTTGCTAATATTCCCAATGTGAAGCTCGGCATTCTGGCTGTGTCCCGCGACTGCTTCCCCATCACCCTGTCCGAGAAGCGCCGCAAGGCCATCGTTGCAAAGCTGAAGGAGAAGAACTTTGACATCTATGAGTGTCAGACCATCATCGAGGGCGGCATCGACGCCAACGTGAACGAAGCCTATGAGGAAATCAAGGCCTCCGGCATCAACGCCCTGGTCGTCTTCCTCGGCAACTTCGGCCCCGAGGGCCCCGAGACCCTGATCGCCAAGAAGTTCGGCGGCCCCGTGATGTACATCGCCGCCGCCGAGGAGAACGTCGGCGTGCTGTCCACCGATCGCGGCGACGCCTACTGCGGCATGCTGAACGCCTCCTACAACCTGAAGCTCAACGGCATCAAGGCCTACATCCCCGAGTATCCCGTGGGCGACGCCGAGTACTGCGCCAATGAGATCATCGCCTTCGAGCCCATCGCCCGTGCGATCCTGGGCCTGCAGGATCTCAAGATCATCACCTTCGGCCCCCGTCCGTTCGACTTCCTGGCCTGCAACGCCCCCGTGGCGCCCATCTTCAAGCTGGGCATCAACGTCCAGGAGAACTCCGAGCTGGATCTTCTGAAGGCTTACAGAGAGCATGACAACGATCCGCGCATCCCCGCCAAGATCAAGGAGATGGAAGAAGAGCTGGGCGAAGGCAACAAGATGCCCGGCATCCTGCCCAGACTGGCCCAGTATGAGCTGACCCTGCTCGACTGGATCGAGGCCAACAAGGGCACCGCCAAGTATGTGGCCATGGCCAACAAGTGCTGGCCCGCCTTCCAGACCGAGTTCGGCTTCGTTCCCTGCTATGTCAACAGCCGCCTGACCGGCATCTACGGCATCCCCGTCGCCTGCGAGGTCGATATCTACGGCGCTCTGAGCGAGTACATCGGCACCTGCGTCACCGGCGAGTCCGTCACCCTGCTCGACATCAACAACTCCGTGCCCGCCGACATGTATGCCGAGAGCATCGAGGGCAAGTTCGGCTATCGCCACAATGAAACCTTCATGGGCTTCCACTGCGGCAATACTCCGATGTGCCGTCTGAGCTGCGGTACCATGAAGTATCAGCTCATCATGAACCGCGGCCTTGAGGGCGGCGGCGAGCCCGACATCACCCGCGGCACCCTCGAAGGCGACATCGCCCCCGGCGACATCACCTTCTACCGCCTCCAGGGCAACAAGGACAGCGTTCTGCAGGCCTACATCGCCCAGGGCGAGGTCCTGCCCGTGGCCACCCAGTCCTTCGGCGGCATCGGCGTGTTCGCCATCCCCGAGATGAACCGCTTCTATCGCCATGTGCTGATCGAGGGCGGCTATCCCCATCACGGCGCCGTGGCCTTCGGCCATGCCGGCAAGGCCCTGTACGAGGTCTTCAAGTATCTCGGCATCGGCACCATCAGCTTCAACCAGCCCAAGGGCGTGTACTATAAGAGCGAGAATCCCTTTGCCTGATTGCAGCGCCAACTGAATCACTTTTAGCTTCGTGTCATTCTGAGCGGCAGCGAAGAATCTGCGGATCCTTTGCTTCCCTCAGAATGACTTTTTTAGGAAAGGAGAAACCATGGATAAATTCGCATTCGGCGCCCTGTCCGACGGCCGCGCCGTCACTGCTTACCGCATCACCAACGCGTCCGGCAGCCAGGCTGTGATCCTGGATTACGGCGTCACCCTGCAGTCCCTGCTGATGCCCGGCCGCGACGGCAAGCTCGTGGACGTGATCCTGGGCTATGACACCGCCCTGGAATATGAGCAGAACGGCGGCTTCTTCGGCGCCTGCATCGGCCGTGTTTGCAACCGCATCGGCAAATCCTCCTTCACCCTGGACGGCGTGAAGTACGATCTGGTCCCCTCCGAGGGCAAAAACCAGCTCCACGGCGGCACCCAGGGCTTCGACCGCCGCTTCTTCGAGGTGGAGGAGGTCGAAAACGGCCTGCGCTTCACCCGCCTGTCCCCCGACGGCGAGGAGGGCTTCCCCGGCAACGTGAAGGTGGCCATCACCGTCACCCTGTCCGATGACAATGTCCTGGCCTTCGACTATGCCGCCGACACCGACAAGGCCACCGCCGTGAGCCTGACCAACCACGCCTACTACAACCTGGCGGGCGAGGGAGATATGCTCGACCACGAGCTCAAGATCTACGCCTCCAGCTTCACCCCCGTGGATGCCGAGTCCATCCCCACCGGCGAGATCGCCCCCGTGGCCGGCACGCCCCTGGACTTCACCGCGGGCAAGGTCGTGGGCGACGACATCGGCGCGGACATGGAGCAGATGAAGCTGGTGGGCGGCTTCGACCACAACTTCGTGCTGGACTCCGACGCGCCGTGGAAGAAAGCCGCCGAGCTCTGGTGCCCCCGCACCGGCATCGCTATGACAGTGGAAACCACCGCCCCCGCCATGCAGTTCTACAGCGGCAACTTCATCACCGCCAAGGTGGGCAAGCTGGGCGCGCCTCTGGCCCCGCGTTACGGCCTGTGCCTGGAGACCCAGATCCATCCCGACGCGGTCAACCAGCCGAGCTTCCCCAGCGCCTTCCTGCCGGCGGGCGGCCACTATGCCTCCCGCACGACCTACGCCTTTACCCTTCGCTGAGTCATGATCCACGTGCTTGAGACCGCGCTGCCGGTGTTCCTGACCCTGGGACTCGGCATGCTCTGCCGGGCAACCCGGCTGCTTTCGCCAGAAGGGGTCAAGGCCCTCAAGTCCGTGGCGGTGAATATCACCCTGCCCGCGGTGCTGTTTTCGGCCTTCGCCACGGCGGAATATTCGGCAAAATCCATCGCCATCCCCCTTTTCATCTTCGCCCTGTGCGTTCTGGCGTTTTACCTGGGCCGGATCGGGTGCAATCTGTTAAAAATCCCCGGTCGCCTCTCGCCCTTCATGGCCACTGGCTTCGAGGCGGGCATGCTGGGCTACGCCCTGTTCACGCTGCTCTTTGGCGCGGGGGAGGTGTCCCGGTTCGCCATCGTGGACCTGGGCCAGGTGCTGTTCGTGTTCACGATGTACAGGATCATGCTCTCCGGCAGCGGCGACTGGCGCGGCGCGCTGCGCGAGGCCCTGGTCTCTCCGACCATCTGGGCCATCTGCGCGGGCCTGCTCCTGGGCGCCACCGGCGCGTTCCGGGCCCTGACACCCTCCGGCGTCAGCGGGATCCTGACCTCCATCGCCTCCTTTGTGGCGGCGCCCACCAGCGCGATCATCCTGCTGTCCATCGGCTATGACCTGGTTCCCGGGGAGATCCGCTGGGCCAAGACGGCCAAGATCGTCGCCCTCCGCGTGGGCGTCATGGCGATCATCCTGGGCCTGGCCCTGCTCATCAACCGCCTGCTCCTGGGCGGCGCGATGAGCACCGACGCGCTGCTCATGCTCATGATCCTGCCGCCGCCCTACGTGCTGCCGGTGTTTGCCGACGCGGGCGACGAACGGGCGAACGTATCGTCCGCCCTGTCCGTGCTGACCCTGCTGAGCCTGGTGCTCTTTGCGGTCCTCACTGCGATCTATCATTGACCTGCAAGCCCCGCCTCGGCGGGGCTTGTTTTTTTCGAAGACACAGGGATGACGCCGTTCCCCTGCCACAAAACGCAAATTTTGACCGACAATATTTGGAAAAAACAGTTCAAATGCTTCCATTGGAGTATGATTTGTGCTATATTTTTACTATACGGAAAAACGCAGCGTCAGAAGCGACAGTCTGACAACGCAGCGCCTGCTGCGCGGGTGTGCCGTGTTCAGTAGAGCCCCACGAGAAAGGAGAAAGAACATGAAGAGAATGAAACGAATCATCGCCACGGTACTTGCGATGGTCCTGACGCTCAGCACCTGCACCTTCGCGGCGACCACCTCGCCGGAGGTCAGCCAGCGCGAGAAGGAGAACGCGGATTTTACCTATGAAGCCGCGACCCAGGGCATGGTGCTGATGGAGAACAACGGCGTGCTGCCCATCGCAAAGAGCGGCAAGATCGCCCTGTTCGGTCCCGCCGCCCGCTTGACTGTGCGGGGCGTCAACGGCTCCGGCGCCGTCAACTCCAGAGACATTGTGAGTGTAGAGCAGGGCTTCGAGAATGCCGGCTACACGATCACCACCAAATCGGTCCTCGACCAAGCGGGTGAAGACGCCGGGTGCCAGGGATCGACGCTGCGTGATGATATCGCCGACATCGGCGACTATATCACCGCCGCCAAATCCGCCGGCAGCGACTACGCGGTCTACGTGATCGGACGCACCGGCGGCGAGGGCTCTGACCGTCCTCTGAACAACGGCATGAGCAGTTATGATCTGACCGACAACGAGCGAGCCAATATTGAAAAAATTTCTGCGGCGTTCGACAAGACCATCGTCGTGCTCAACGTCGGCGGCGTGATGGACACCAAGTTTTACAAGGATATTCCGGGCCTGGACGCTTTGGTGCTGATGGGCTATCCCGGCATGCGCGCCGGCGACGCTCTCGTTTCCGTGCTGAACGGCACGGTGAACCCCTCCGGCAAGCTGACCGACACCTGGGCCATCAACTACAGCGACTATCCCAGCTCCGCGGAGTTCGCGAACAACGACGGCGACACCGGCCGCGAGTACTACAAGGAAGACATCTATGTGGGCTATCGCTACTTCGACACCTTCGGCAAGGAGGTGGCCTATCCCTTCGGCTTCGGCATGTCCTACACCCAGTTCGAGCTCCAAACCGACCGCGCCTACGTCCGCGATGAAAGCGTCGCGGTGAACGTGACGGTAAAGAATATCGGCACTTGCAGCGGCAGGGAAGTGGTGCAGGTCTATTTCTCCGCCCCGTCCGGCACCCTGGAGAAGCCCTACCAGGAGCTGGCGGCCTACGGCAAGACCCGCGAGCTCGCCCCCGGCGAGAGCCAGAGCATGGTGCTGACCTTCCCGATCTCCGAAATGTCCTCCTACAGCACGGCGCAGGCGGCCTATATCCTGGAAAAGGGCAACTATGTCATCCGCGTGGGCAACAGCTCCCGCAGCACCTCCGTCGCCGCGGTGCTGTCCCTGGATACTGCCTGCGTCACCGAGCAGCTCAGCAACCAGATGACCCAGGACGTGCCCATGTCCGTCCTCAGCAATCTGGGCGCCACGCCCATCACCTATCCCGGCGAGCAGGCCGAGATCAACGGCGCCGTGCACATCGCCATATATCCCGTGCAGAAGCAGAACAACGCATCTATCTATGACGATGAAAAGATCGTCTCCTATGTCTACCCCGGCAGTACCTACACCAAGGCCGTCGGCACCAGAACCACCACCCCCACTGCATCGTCCGGCGTTCCGTCGCTGACGGTCTTCGACGCTTCGGAGGGCACCGAGTCCATCCAGACCCTCACCCGGCCTTCGGGCCTGGCGGCAGGGCAGTACACCCTGCGCGACGTCGCCACCGGCCGGATCTCCATGACCGAGTTTGTGGCGGATCTGTCCCCGGAGGAGCTGTGCAATGTGGTCTGCGGCAACGCTTCATCCGACGGCCTCGTCCCCGGCGCGCTGGAAAACCAGGTCCGCGGCAGTGCCGGCAGCACCACCGGCGTCTATTACAGTACCCGATTGATCCCGAATCTCCCCATCGCCGACGGCCCTGCGGGCCTCCGCCTCACGCAGCACTACACCGACGATGACGAGGT
>CADBKB010000003.1 GCA_902795095.1 Oscillospiraceae bacterium | reverse complement strand
CGATTCCAGAGCCAGGGCGGCGGGGCCGGTGAGCGTCAGATCAGCCAGAGCCAGGATGGCGGGATTCTCGCCGCAGGACAGGGTGGAAGGCTTCTGCACCCGGATCACCAGGCCCGGGATGCCGCTGGAGATGACGGGCAGGTCCGGACTGTCGCAGTCGCCGCACACGACCAGGGTGCGGTCTCCGTCGAAGCGGAACACGCCGTCGCCCAGAATGTCGCCGCGGTTTTCCTCCGTGACCCGCACGCTGGTGATGAACAGGTCGTACTGCATGACCGACGCCCGGGCGGGCAGCGCGCCCAGCAGCAGGGTCACGCACAGCGCATATGCCAGGATTCGCAGGAATACCCGTTTCATGGAATCCCTCCTATGAAATATGATGGTAGATCTATTATAGCAGATTTGCGGCCGCTTGTATATCAAGAAAACCCCCTGCACAGGGCAGGGGGTTTCCAAAAAACAGGGGATCAGTGATTGTTGATGGAGCGCTTGACGTAGGAGGTGTGCAGGCACTCGTGGGCCTTGTGGCTGCCCGGCTTGCCGAAGTACTCGGCGTAGAGCTTCTGGATGCTGGGGTTCTCATGGCTCTTGCGCAGAGGCATGTTGGCGTCGGCATCGTACAGGACCTTGGCGCGCAGGGCGCGGATGTCCACGAAGTTGCGCACGGAAGCGGGCTGCTGGGGCTGGCCGCCGCCGTTGACGCAGCCGCCGGGGCAGGCCATGATCTCAATGAAGTGGTAGTCGGCTTCGCCGCTCTCCACACGCTTGAGAAGGTCATGGGCATTGCGCAGACCGGAGGCGACGGCAACCTTGACGTCCATGCCGGCCACGTTGTAGGTGGCTTCCTTGATGCCCTTGGTGCCGCGGACCTCGGTGAAGTCCACGCTGGGCAGCTCTTCGCCGGTGAGGGTCTCCACAGCGGTACGCAGAGCGGCTTCCATGACGCCGCCGGTGGCGCCGAAGATGACGGCCGCGCCGGTATCCTCGCCCAGGGGGTTGTCGTACTCTTCATCGGGCAGATCCAGGAAGCGGATGCCGCACTTCTCGATCATGCGGCCCAGCTCACGGGTGGTCATCGCAATATCCACGTCGGGCACGCCTGCGGCGGCCTGATCGTCACGGCCGATCTCAAACTTCTTGGCGGTACAGGGCATGATCGCCACGGAGACGATGTTCTTGGGGTCGATGCCCATGGTCTCGGCGAAGTAGGTCTTGATGACGGCGCCCATCATCTGCTGGGGGGACTTGCAGGAGGAAAGGTTGTCGGTCAGCTCGGGGAAGTAGTGCTCGCAGTACTTGATCCAGCCGGGGGAGCAGGAGGTGATCATGGGCAGCTTGCCGCCGTTCTGGACGCGCTCGACGAACTCATTGGCCTCCTCCATGATGGTGAGGTCGGCGGAGAAGTCGGTATCGAACACGCGATCGAAGCCGATGCGGCGCAGGGCGGCCACCATCTTGCCCTCGACGTTGGTGCCGATGGGCAGGCCGAACATCTCTCCGAGGCCGGCGCGGACGGACGGCGCGGTCTGGACGACCACATACTTGGTGGGATCGGCGATGGCGGCGAGCACGTCGTCGATGTATTCCTTCTCATGCAGGGCGCCGGTGGGGCACACGGCGATGCACTGGCCGCAGGAGACGCAGCTGGTCTCGCCCAGACCCATTTCGAACGGGCTGCCGATGTTGGTCCTGAAGCCGCGCTGGTTGGCGCCGATGACGCCCACGGCCTGGACCTTCTCGCACACCGCCACGCAGCGGCGGCAGAGGATGCACTTGGAGTTGTCGCGGATCATGTGGGCGGCGGAGTCGTCGATCTCACTGGGGGTCTTGACGCCGTCATACTTGCCCTCGTTCTCCACGCCGTACTCACGGCAGAGGGTCTGCAGCTCGCACTTGCCGCTGCGCACGCAGCTCAGGCAGGAGCGGTTGTGGTTGGAGAGCAGGAGCTCCAGATTCTTCTTGCGGCAGTCGATGACCTTCTGGCTGTTGGTCTTGACCTCCATGCCGTTGGAGATGGGATAGACGCAGGCGGCGACCAGCTTGGCAGGTCTCGGGCCTTCCTTGGCCTCAACGATGCACATGCGGCAGGCGCCGATCTCGTTGATGTCCTTGAGGTAGCAAAGGGTGGGGATGTCGATATGGGCCATTCTTGCGGCCTGCAGGATCGTGGTGCCGCTGGGAGCAGTCACTTCGATGCCGTTGATTTTGATCGTAATATCCATGATCTGTTCCTCCTTACTTCTTGCTGATTGCGCCGAACTTGCAGGTCTCGATGCAGCTGCCGCACTTGATGCACTTGGCGGTATCGATGACATGCGGCTGCTTGATGCTGCCGGTGATGGCGTTCACCGGGCACTTTCTGGCGCAGGCGGTGCAGCCCTTGCACTTATCGGGATCGATGACGAAGCGAAGCAGGCTCTTGCAGACGCCGGCGGGGCAGCGCTTGTCGACGATGTGGGCGACATACTCGTCGCGGAAGTAGCGGAGGGTGGACAGGACGGGGTTCGGGGCAGTCTGGCCGAGGCCGCAGAGGGAATTCTCCTTGACGAAGTGGCACAGCTCTTCGAGCTTGTCCAGGTCCTCCATGGTGCCGTTGCCCTCGGTGATCTTGGTGAGGATCTCGAGCATGCGGCGGGTGCCGATGCGGCAGGGGGTGCACTTGCCGCAGGATTCATCGACGGTGAACTCGAGGAAGAACTTGGCGATATCCACCATGCAGTTGTCCTCGTCCATGATGATCATGCCGCCGGAGCCCACGATGGAGCCCAGCGCTGCCAGGTGCTCATAGTCCACGGGCACGTCGAAGTGCTCCGCGGGGATGCAGCCGCCGGAGGGGCCGCCGGTCTGGGCAGCCTTGAACTTCTTGCCGTTGGGGATGCCGCCGCCGACTTCCTCGACGATCTGGCGCAGGGTGGTGCCCATGGGGACTTCCACCAGGCCGGTGTGCTTGATCTTGCCGCCCAGGGCGAAGACCTTGGTGCCCTTGGACTTCTCGGTGCCCATGGAGGCGAACCAGTCGGCGCCGTTGAGGATGATCTGGGGGATGTTGGCATAGGTCTCAACGTTGTTGAGGATGGAAGGCTTCTGGAACAGGCCGCGCTCTGCCGGGAAGGGAGGACGGGGACGGGGCTCGCCGCGGTTGCCCTCGATGGAGGTCATCAGAGCGGTCTCTTCGCCGCAGACGAAGGCGCCGGCGCCGAGGCGCAGGTCAATGTCGAACTTGAAGCCGGTGCCGAGGATGTTGTCGCCCAGCAGGCCGTACTCACGGGCCTGGTCGATGGCGATGCGCAGACGCTTGACGGCGATGGGGTACTCGGCGCGGACGTAGATGTAGCCCTGGCTGGCGCCGATGGTGAAGCCGGCGATGGTCATGGCTTCCAGCACGGCGTGGGGGTCGCCCTCGAGCACGGAGCGGTCCATGAACGCACCGGGGTCGCCCTCGTCGGCGTTGCAGCAGACGTACTTCTGCTCATTCTCGTAGCCTCTGGCGAACTTCCACTTCAGGCCGGTGGGGAAGCCGGCGCCGCCGCGGCCGCGCAGACCGGAGTCGAGCAGGGTCTGGATGACGTCCTCGGGGGTCATGGTGGTGAGCACCTTGGCCAGGGCGGCGTAGCCGTCGCGGGCGATGTACTCGTCGATGTTTTCGGGGTTGATGACGCCGCAGTTGCGCAGGGCAACGCGCTTCTGGATCTTGTAGAAGCTGGTATCGCCCAGGGAGGTGACGAGCTTCTCGGTGGTCTCGTCCTTGTGGACCAGGCGCTGCACGATGCGGCCCTTGAGCAGATGCTCCTCCACGATCTCGGGGATGTCGTCCACCTTGACGTTGGAGTAGAACACGCCCTCGGGATAGATGATCATGATGGGGCCGAGGGCACACAGGCCGAAGCAGCCGGTCTCGACGATGCGGATCTCATCCTGCAGGCCCTTTTCCTCCAGGGCCTTCTGCAGGGTGGATTGCAGGGTCTTGCTGCCGGAGGCGGTACAGCCGGTACCGCCGCAAATCATAACATGAGAACGAATCATTCTGTCTGCTCCCTCCTGTTAAACGTTAGAACTGCCGATGGTGTATTCCTGAACGACCTTGCCGCCCTTCAGGTGCTCGGCGACGACGCGCTTGGCCTTGTCAGGGGTCATCTTGACGTAGGTGACCTTGGAGTCGCCGTCGAAGACCTCCACGACGGGCTCAAACTGGCAGATGCCGATGCAGCCGGTCTGGGAGACGGAGACCTTGTCGGTCAGGTTTTCCTTGCTGACTTCCTCAGCCAGGGTGTTGAGGACGGGTCGAGCGCCGGCGGCAATGCCGCAGGTCGCCATGCCGACGACGACGCGAAGCTTGCCTTCCTCGCTGCGGATCGCCATCTTGGCTTTCATTTGCTCTCTGAGCTGCGCAAGTTCTTCGAGTGTTTTCATAGTGTTATCCTTCCTTTTGTGATTGGTGGTATTGTTCTTCCAGAAAGTCCCTGATCCAGTTGAGGATTTCCAGAGAGTTGATGGGGATATCGCCGAGCATTTCCTTGATCTCGCCTGTGGACAGACGCACGGTATGGTCCGGGAACTGATGGGTAAAGGTCAGGTCGATATCCGGATAGCCGTGGATCAGGGTGGTGACGGTGGAAATAATGTCGCCCAGGGGCGTAAAATCGATATGGTCCGTGCGGAACACGGCGGTGACGACGGTGCCGTGTTGCGGATCCGGCGCGGGGACCGAGTCGATGTGGACTCTGCCTCCGGTCTGCTCCGCCGCCAGCAGGTAGAACGGCACGCCCATGCCCACCTTGCGGGTGGTGCGGGTGGTGTAGAAGGGGTCCGACAGCCGCCGGACGACCTCCTCGCTCATGCCGCAGCCGTCGTCGCGGATGGTGATGGTGAGCTCGCTGCCGGTTTCCGTGAGCTCGATGCCCAGGTGCTGCGCGCCTGCCTTGACGGAGTTCATGGCGATGTCGAGAATATTGAGGGAAAGTTCCTTCATAGGCATTCTCCTAACCGTTGGATTGCAGCGCCTCCATAACGGCGCTCGCCACATCGCCGGAATCGGCGATCTCAAGGGTGAACTGCGCGTCGCACACGGCGTCGGGCCGATGGGCGTCGGAGCCGAACAGGGGCCGCAGGGGCGCCAGGCGGGGGAACCGCACCAGGTATTCGTCCCGGTGCTCGGGCTCGCGGAACTCCGCGTGCCGAAACACGGGCCGGTCCGGCAGATCGCCCAGGACCGCCAGGATGCCGTTGGCCTCCCGGTCCACATGGGCGGGATAGCACACGGCGCCGAACTCGCAGGCCAGGGCGTAGGCCGCCTCCAGGTCCAGATCCGTGGCGTTGGGCAGCAGATCCGGGTCCTCCCAGACGACGTTGTCCTCCGCGTCCATCTGATACTGATGGCCGAAGAACTGGGGCCGGTTGCGGATGCGGACGCGGTGGGCGTCCACCGCCTTTCCGAAGGCCTCGGCCTCCGGCAGGGTGCGCAGCAGGCACACCAGGTGGATGTCCTCCGCGGTGGTCAGCTCCATGCCGGCCAGGGGGGTCAGACCGTAGCTCTCGCAGGCGCGGAAGAAAGCGGGGCAGTTGCCCACGGCGTTGTGGTCGGTGAGCGCCGCCACGTCATAGCCTGCCAGCCTCAGAAGGCCCGCGGCCAGGGCCGGGGTCATGGAATCGTCGCCGCACGGCGACAGGCAGGAATGCACGTGGAAGTCGGTGAACACGCGCCTCATAGCACCTTGGACAGCTCGGCGCAGATCTCGTAGGCGCCCAGGGGAGAGTTCAGCACATTGACGCCCTGGGATTCGGCCAGGGTCAGCACCTCGCCGTCGAGCTCGCAGCCCTCGGCCAGGATGATGCAGGCCATTTCGATGAGGGTGGCCACGGCGACGATGTTGCGGTTGGTCATGATGGTGACCCAGGCGCAGTCGGCAAAGGCGTTGCCCATGACCCAGCTCAGCAGATCGCCGGCGTAGCCGCCGCGGACCTCGCGGTCGGGCTCCGGCATGGTCAGGACCTGCAGGCCGGTTTTTTCACATAACTCACGGACTGTCATGGGCTGCTTCCTCCTCCAGTGCCTGCATTTTGTCGCGCATCTTGACGATGCATTCATCCTCGGTGGCGACGCCGTTGACGATGTCCAGGGCGAAGGCCTGGCAGGTGGGCGAGCCGCAGGAGCCGCAGTCGAGGGCGGGCAGCCGCTCGACGATGCGCTGGATGCGGGCGCGCTTGCGGAAGGCCTCCATCATGTTGTCCGACAGGCTGGCGGGCGGGCTGTACTGCAGGGGCTCGCGCATGAACAGCGTATCGGGGATGGTGGTATCCGCGCCCATGTCGTCGGCCACGTTCCAGTTGCGGGAGACGGGCAGATAGTGCCGCACGGTCTGCAGGCGGGCCCTGGCGATAAAGGGGTTCTCCATGGCCAGCACGCCGCCGACGCAGCCGCCGATGCAGGCGTCGAGCTCGATGAATTCCAGCTCCGGCAGGGAGCCGTTGTCGATGTTCTCCAGCACACGGATGACGTTCTCGATGCCGTCCGCGGCGAGATAGCGGTCGTTGAACAGGGCGCTGGCCTCGCCGCCGCTGGCGGCCCAGCTCACGCCGATGATGCCGGTCTGCGCGCTGCACACGGGTTCGATGGCGCCGTCCATGGTATTGACCAGGGAGAAGTACACATCCGCCATGGACACGACGCAGTCCACATTGGACCGGCCCTTGGCCATCTCGTTCTTGAGGTAGCTGACCTTCGCCGGGCAGGGCGAGATGAAGCACACGCCGATGTCCTCGCTCTTGAGCTCGGGGTGCTCGGCCAGGGCCTTTTCCCGGGCCATCCGCGCCGCCACATCCACGGGGGGCAGCAGGGGGATGACATTCTCGATCAGGCCGGGGAAGCGCTGCTCGATCAGCCGGGAGACCGCGGGGCAGGCCGAGCTGATGGCCGGCTTGACCGCGTCGGGCCGGCGCAGATATCTGCGGGTGTAGCCGGAGACGATCTCCGCGGCCCGGGCCACCTCGAATACCTCGTCGAAGCCGAAGTCGTACAGGCCCTGGATGATGTAGTCGATATCGTCCAGGTGGTCGAACTGACCGTAGAGGCTCGGCGGCGGCAGGGCGATGGAGTAGCGGTAGTCCAGAATGGACTCCAGCTTATCGCAGGTGGCGGTTTTGGCGTTGTAGGGGCAAAGTCGGATGCACTCGCCGCAGTCGATACAGCTCTGCGCGTTGATCTGCGCATGCCCGTTGCGGATGCGGATCGCTTCTGTGGGGCAGCGCTTCAGACAGTGAGTACAGCCCTTGCATTTGCTGATATCCAGCAAAACCGAGTGATTGTAATTTGCCATTGGGTCCTCATTGCTCCGAATGACAGATCATTCGGCGTTGATTTTCATGTAAACGGTGGTACCTTTGTTCAGTTCGGATTCGATTCGCATTTCATCGGTATACTTTTTCATGTTCGGCAGGCCCATGCCGGCGCCGAAGCCAAAGGAGCGGATCGCGTCGGGTGCGGTGGAGTAGCCCTCCTGCATGGCGAGGTTGATGTCCGGAATGCCGGGGCCCTGGTCCGCCAGGATGATCTCGATACAGTCGGGATAGACCAGCACGGTGGCGATGCCGCCGTTGGCGTGGATGACCATGTTGATTTCGCCCTCATACATGGCGACGGAGCAGCGTCGGATCAGCGTCGGGGAGAAGCCCAGCGAACGCAGTTCCTTTTTGATGCGCATGGTGGCCTCACCGGCAGAGGCGAAGTTTTCTCCGCTGATGTCGTATTCAAACTTCAGAGCGTCTTCAGCCATCGGTCAGCCACCTTCCCGCATGCCGCTGCTGTAGAGCTTGCCGCAGGATTCAAAAAGGTTGAAGCCGGTGGTGAGCATGGCGATGCCGTTCTGACGGGCCAGCTGCACCATGCCCGGCGTGGGCTGCTTGCCGCGCACGATGACGATGCAGTGCATATCCAGCATCGCGGCGGTGCGGATGACCTGCTCGTTGACAAGGCCGGTGAGCAGCACGGTCTGGTCGGTGACAAAGGCCAGCACGTCGCTCATCATGTCGCTGGCGTAGGCCTCGGAGCTGGCCTCGTCCTCCATGATTTCCTCGCAGCAGAGGATCTGCGCGTTGAGGATCTGTCTGATCTGCTCGAACTTCATAAAAGCGTACCTATCAATACTTGTCCAGGATCCCCTGAATCATGTCGGGCGTCAGACGGCCGTAGACGTCGTCGTTGATCATCATGACGGGGGCAAGACCGCAGGCGCCGACGCAGCGGCAGGAATCCAGGGAGAACTTGCCGTCGGGGGTGCAGCCGCCTTCGTCGATGCCCAGCAGCTCCTTGAGCTTGTCAAACACAGCCTGGGCGCCCTTGACGTAGCAGGCGGTGCCGAGGCAGACGGAGATCCGGTACTCGCCCTTGGGCTCCAGGGTGAACTGGGCATAGAAAGTGGCGATGCCGTAGATCTTCTCCAGGGGCGTGCCGGTGGCGTCGGAAATCATGGTCTGCACCTCGATGGGCAGATAGCCGTAGATGTCCTGGGCCTTCTGCATAATGGGCATCAGGGAGCCGGGCTGGTCCTTCAGTTCCTCGATGGCAGCCATCAGGGCAGCTTCCTGCTCCTTTGTTCCGCGGAAGGGAACCGTTTCTTTTTTAGCCATACGTTTCATCAATCCTCCTGTAAAATGATTCACAAAAAACGGGTGGAACGGCCTTTGCGTCGGCGCGCCGGGACGATCGGGGCGTCGCCGACCGATTTCAAGAGTTTTGTATCGAATAGGCCATACCGATTATAATGATACCCTAAAAACGGCGCAAAATCAATTGTTATTTTCATAAAATATGCTGGAATTATTTCTTTCGCCCTTTCTTTTTAGGAAAAATCCGGCTTTTTTTGCCGTGGAAACAGGGGCTTTTTTCCTGATTGGCCGAATTCCTGCCAAAAATGGAAACTTGTCGATTTTCATTGTAGAAAACCGCCAAATCTGGGCGGGTATTTTTTATGAGAATCTCCGACGGAAGAAAAACCCGCCGGAACCGGTCCCGGGAGGTGGAAATCGGCGCTCCGGTGTGTTACAATGGGCAAAATGCCCGGCGGGAGGAGGCACGCAGATGGAACGCAAATACGGCCGGCCGGTCTGGTGGGCGCTGTGCGCCGGATGGATCGCCGTGATTTTTGCCCATTCGCTGATGCCTGCGGCGCTCAGCGAGGCCGAGAGCTACGGGCTGCTGGCCCGGCTGGCGGGGCTCCTGCCCTTCCTCACGGCCCACGTCCTGCGCAAGCTGGCCCATTTCGGCGAGTTCTGCGTGCTGGGCCTGCTGCTGGCCCGGTGCCTGCCGCGGGATTTTTCCCGTCCCGTCCTGGCGGGGGCGCTGTGCGCCATGACCGACGAAACCATCCAGCTCTTCGTGCCCGGCCGCAGCGGCGAGGTGCGCGACGTATGGATCGACCTTGCCGGCGCCGCGCTGGGCGTGGCGCTGACCCTGCTGATCAGCCGGATCCGGGCACGGCGCCGGTGAAATCACCGCAAATAACCGCCTGCACAGGCCGCGGAGCGTCCGCCCAGGGCGCTTTCGCTCCCGGGCAGGCGTTTTTTTCGCGCCGAAGAGGAAAAAAGGGCGGCTCGCGTCTTGTGAATTGCTGCGGAAATTGCTATAATAGAACAAAAAACAAAATGTTCGGATGTGGAATTGGAATGAAGTACGGAACCTGGAATGTTGCAAGCTGTCGATCCGAAGACGTTGAGGCCCTCTGCGCGGCGGGGTTTTCGCCCCTGACCGCCCGGGTGCTGTGCAGCCGCGGCCGCACCACGGCGGACGCCGCCCGGGAGGCCCTGCGCTGCGATCAGCCTCTGATCGATCCCTTTGCCCTGCGGGAGATGGACCGGGCGGTGGAACGCATCGGCAGGGCCCTGGCCCGGGGGGAGAAGATCGCGGTCTACGGCGACTACGATGTGGACGGCATCACCGCCACCTGTCTGCTGGTGGACTTTCTGCGCCGCCGCGGCGCC
Source organism: Oscillospiraceae bacterium (assembly GCA_902795095.1). The sequence continues at coordinate 24,248 of CADBKB010000003.1, read as the reverse complement.
CGCTGCGTCAGCTATATCCCCGGCCGTCTGGAGGAGGGCTACGGGCTCAATGAGCTGGCCATCCGCCAGCTTCACCGGGAGCAGATCCGCCTGATCATCACGGTGGACTGCGGCATCACCGCCACCGCCGAGGCCCGGCTGTGCGCCGAGCTCGGCATCGACCTGATCATCACCGATCACCATGAATGCAAGCAGGAGCTGCCGGAGGCCTGCGCCGTCATCGACGCCCACCGCCCCGACCGCACCTATCCCCATACGGATCTGTCCGGCGTCGGCGTGGCATTCAAGCTGGCGTCGGCTTTGTGCGGCGATCAGGAGGCTGTCCTCGAGCGCTACGGCGATCTGGTCTGCCTCGGCACCATCGCCGACGTCATGCGCCTGCAGGGGGAGAACCGCAGATTTGTTTCCAGCGGCCTGGAGCAGCTCAGCCGGGCAAAGCGGGTGGGCATCGCCGCCCTGCTGCACGAGTGCGGCTGCGACCTGCGTGACGTCACCGCCTCCACCGTGGGCTATGTGCTGGCACCGCGGATCAACGCCGCCGGCCGCATGGGCCAGGTGGAGATCGCCACGGAGCTGTTCCTGACGGAAAACCCCGCCAACGCCGCCCGGAAGGCCAGCGCTCTGTGCCGGCTCAACCGGCAGCGGCAGAGCATCGAGGCGGAGATCTACCGCGACGCCGTCTCCCGCCTGGGCACCGAGAATCCCAGCGCCATCGTCCTGGCCGGGGAGAACTGGCACCAGGGCGTGGTGGGCATCGTGGCCTCGCGCATGGCCGAGGAATACGCCTGCCCCACCTTCCTCATCTGCATGGATGGGGACAAGGGCAAGGCCTCCTCCCGGTCCTACGGCGGCTTCAATCTCTTCTCCGGCCTGAGCGCCCTGTCGGATCTGCTGGAGAGCTACGGCGGCCATGAGCTGGCGGCGGGCTTCACCATCCGGCGGGACCGCATCGATGAATTCCGCGAGGCCATCACCGCCCTGGCCCGGGACTTTGCCGCCTCCGGCGAGGCCAGATCCGCCCTGGAGGTGGACTGCGCCGTGACCCCGGAGCTGCTGACGCTGGAGAATGTGGCGGCCCTGCGGGAGCTGGAGCCCTGCGGCAACGGCTGCCCGCGGCCAGTTCTGTGCATGGAGCACATGTATGTAGATCAGCTCAGCGAGGTGGGCAGCGGCAAGCATCTGCGCCTGCGCCTGCGCTCGGATTCCGGCGCGATGTGCGCGGCGATTTTCTTCTCCACCACGGCCAGACAGGCCGCGGTGGCCCAGGGCGACTGCATCGACGTCGCCTTTACCCCCCAGATCAACGAGTACCGGGGCGTGCGCTCGGTGCAGCTCAATGTGGTGGATATCCGCATGTGCCGCTCGGAGCGGGAGCGCGACGCCGCCCAGCAGGCCCTCTATGACCGCATGAGCGCCCACGGGCCCATCTCGGCCCAGGAGGCCGAGGCGCTCCTGCCCGAGCGCAGCGAGTTCGCCATGGTCTGGCGGTACCTGATCGCCAACTGCACCGGCGGCGAGCTGATCGAGAACGCCGCCTGCCTGTGCCGGAAGATCGCCCACGCCACCGGCCGGGCGTGCTCGCTGATGCGCACCCGCATCTGCCTGGACGCCTTCGACGAGCTGGGGCTGATCGAGCTGCGGCGGCACCCGAAATATCTGCACATCCGCATCACCTCGGACGGACACAAGGTGGACCTCAGCCAGAGCAGTGTCGTCCGGTATCTGACCGAGCATACCCAGGGAAGGAGGTAACACATGGAAACCTTCCAGGAACACTATGACGCGATGGTGAAGGCCATCCGTCAATATACCCCGAATGTCGACATGCAGCTTGTGGACAGGGCGGTGGAATACGCCCGGAACAAGCACCGCGACCAGAAGCGCAAGGACGGCTCGCCCTATATCATCCACCCCCTGGCGGTGGCGGAGATCGTGGCGGAGATCGGCCTGGATACCGACTCCATCCTGGGGGCGCTGCTCCACGACTGCATCGAGGACACCGACTCCAACCACGATGAGATCGCCCGTCTGTTCGGCGATACGGTGGCCGATCTGGTGGACGGCGTCACCAAGCTGACCCGGGTGGAGTATTCCACCCTGGAGGAGCAGCAGATGGAGAATCTGCGCAAGATGTTCATGGCCATGAGCAAGGACATCCGCGTGATCCTCATCAAAATCGCCGACCGGCTGCACAATACCCGGACCATGGAGTACCAGACTCCGGAGAAGCAGATCTCCAAATCCATGGAGACCATGGATATCTACGCGCCTCTGGCCCACCGCCTCGGCATGCAGAAGATCAAATGGGAGCTGGAGGACACCAGCCTGAAGTATCTCGACCCCAAGGGATACGATGAGCTCATGGGCTACATCGACACCCACCACGACGAGGCCGAGGAGTTCATGAAGTCCATCCAGGACACCATCTCCGAGCGGCTCACGGAGGCGGGCATCCGGTGCTCCATCAACGGGCGCATCAAGCACGTCTATTCGATCTACCGCAAGATGAAGGCCCAGAACAAGACCATCGACGAGCTGTATGATCTGTACGCCTTCCGGGTCATCGTGGATACCATCCCCGACTGCTACAACGTCCTGGGCCACATCCACGACCTGTTCAATATCATCCCCGGCCGGTTCAAGGATTATATCTCCACCCCCAAGCCCAATATGTATCAGTCCCTGCACACCACCGTCATCGGCCGGCAGGGCATCCCCTTCGAGGTGCAGATCCGCACCTGGGATATGCATGAGACCGCCGAGTACGGCATCGCCGCCCACTGGAAGTACAAGGACGGCGTGGCCGGCCGGGGCGACGAGAAGGAGTTTGAGTGGGTGCGCCGCCTGCTGGAGAGCCAGCAGGATTCCGACGCCGAGGACTACATCCATTCCCTCAAGGTGGATATGTTTGACGACGAGGTGTTCGTCTTCACGCCCAAGGGCAAGGTCATCTCCCTGCCCTCCGGCTCCACCCCCATCGACTTCGCCTACGCCATCCATTCCGCCATCGGCAATACCATGGTGGGCGCAAAGATCAACAACCGCATCGCCCCCTATGACCAGCGCCTGCACAACGGCGACATCTGCGAGGTCATCACCTCCAAGTCCGCCCGGGGGCCCAGCCGCGACTGGCTCAAGGTGTGCAAATCCAACCAGGCCCGCATCAAGATCAAGCAGTGGTTCAAGCGCGAGCGCCGGGAGGAGAACGTCGCCCACGGGCGCGGCAGCTTCGAGAGCGAACTGCGCCACATGAGCATCCAGCCCAGCTTCTTCTACCAGAACGAGGAGCTGGTGGCGACGCTGCTGCACCGCAGCGGCTTCGAGACGATGGACGATCTCTTCGCCGCCATCGGCTACGGCGGCCTGAGCGCCGTCAAGGCGGTCAACCGCATCAAGGACGACCTGATCCACGCCACCCGCGTGGCCCGGGAGGAGGCCGCCAAGACCGAGGCCGCCAGGCAGGAGGCGGGGAAGCAGGAGGGCCCCAAGGATCGGCACAGGGATTCCGGCGTCATCGTCGACGGCCTGGATTCGTGCATGATCAAGTTCTCCCGCTGCTGCACCCCGGTGCCGGGGGACGACATCGTGGGCTTCATCACCAAGGGCTTCGGCGTGTCCATCCACCGCCGGGACTGCCCGAACGTGCGCAATATGAGCGACCCGGAGAACGCGGGCCGCTGGGTGAACGTTGCCTGGTCCAACGAGGCGGGCAAGCCCTTCTCCACCACCCTGGAGGTGCGCACCCTCGACCGCAACAATATGCTGCTGGACATCGCCACGGTGCTCTCCACCTCCAAGGTGCGCGTCAGCGAGGTCAACGGCACGAAGCTCCCGGACAACAAGGCCTGCTTCACCCTGACCTTCGAGGTGGACAACGTCAAGGGGCTCGAGGCCATCCAGTACCGCATCCGGTGCATCTCCGGCGTGCTGGACGTGCGCCGCGGCCAGCGGTGAATCCCCGCCCGCGGGGCACATACAATGAACAACAGGAGGCTGCGTTATGAGAGCAGTTGTGACAAGGGTATCCTCCGCGTCCGTCGCCATCGACGGCGCTGTCCGCGGTCAGATCGGCCGGGGCTTTCTGATCCTTCTGGGCGTGGGCCCGGAGGATACGGAGCAGCATGCCCGGAAGCTGGCCGAGAAGATCCTGGGCCTGCGGGTCTTTGAAGACGAGGCCGGAAAAATCAATAAAGATCTCAGCGATGTGGGCGGCAGCGTGCTGGTCATCAGCCAGTTCACCCTCTACGCCGACTGCCGCAAAGGCCGCCGGCCCAATTTTATGGGCGCCGCCGCCCCGGAGCTGGGCAGCGCCATGTATGAAACATTCCTCGCCATCTGCGCCGAGCTGGGCTATCCCCCGCAGCACGGCGAATTCGGCGCCTGCATGCAGGTGGCGTCCGTGAACGACGGGCCCGTGACTCTCATCCTCGACACGGATGAGCTGATGAAGAAATGATGGAGCTGGATATTCTGCCCCTGGGCCTGCTGGGGGCTAACTGTTACCTTTTATGGGAGGACGGCGACTGCGTCGCCATCGATCCCGGCGGCGAGGCGAAGCGGATCCTGGCCCGGCTCGGCGAGCTGGGCGTTACCCTCCGGGCGATCGTGCTGACCCACGGGCATTTCGACCATGTGGGCGCCGTGGGCGCGCTCCGGGAGGCCACCGGCTGCCGTGTGTATCTTCCCGCGCCGGATACGGCCCTGCCCACCCAGATCACCGCCGGCCCCATCCCTTACACGGATCTGTTCAACGACGGCGACACGCTGCGCTTCGGCAGCATCGGGCTGCAGGCGATCCTGACGCCCGGCCATACGCCGGGCTCGAGCTGCCTTCGCGCCGGCAGCTGGCTCTTCACCGGCGACACCCTGTTCCGCGGCAGCATCGGCAGGACCGACCTGCCCTGCGGCGACTGGGAGCAGATGTGCGATTCGATCCGGAAAATCGCCGCGCTGGAGGGGGACTTCTATGTCTACCCCGGCCACGGCGACGCCACCACCCTGGACCGGGAGCGGGCGGAAAACCCCTACTTCGGCAGGATTTGAGCCCATGAAGCTGTATCTGCAGAATCACGACGACCGCTATGCCATCGAGCAGCTCCAGCTGGCGCTGTTCCCCGACGAGCCCATGGAGCCTGCGGACCGCCCCGCCTTTTCCGGCGACGGCGCCGTATCGGCCCTGCACCGGGGCGCCGTCTGGCTCACCGCCGCGGCGCGGATCCGGTGGCACGGCAAATGCGCGAGGGCGTCCTGCCGCCTGCGCGCCGACCGGGAGACGGTGCAGCTGCGCCGGCGGGCGCTTGCCCGCAGCTATTACCTGGCGGCGGTGCAGCTGCTGCCGGAAGCGCCTGCCTGGGGAGCACTGTCGGGCGTTCGGCCGACGAAGCTCACCACGGCCCATCTGCTCGCCGGCGGCACCCCCCGGTCCGCCGACCGGATGCTCCGGGACGACTGCTTTGTGACCCCCGCGCGGCGAAAGCTTTGCCTCGACTGTTCGATTGCCACGGTAAAAGCCCTGAAAAGACTTGACAAACGGAGCGTTTCGGTCTATATTGGCATTCCGTTCTGTCCCACCCGCTGCACCTACTGCAGCTTTGTCAGCCAGTCCATCGAGCGCTGCGCGCCCCTGCTGGAGACCTATCTTTCCTGCCTGCTGCGGGAGGTGGAGGCCGTGGGCGAGGGCCTGCGCGCCCGGGGCGTCGGCGTCAGCACCCTGTATATCGGCGGCGGCACCCCCACGACCCTGAATGCCGGACAGCTCCGGCGGCTGATGGAGGCGGTGCGGGCGCATTTCAGCCTGGACGGCCTGCTGGAGTACACCGTGGAGGCGGGTCGGCCCGACACCCTGAATGAGGAAAAGCTGGGGGTGCTGCGGGAGCTCGGCTGCGACCGCATCAGCATCAATCCCCAGACCATGAATCCCGAGGCCCTGGCGGCCATCGGCCGTCGGCACAGCCCCGACGATACCCTGCGCGCCTTCGCCGAGGCCAGACAGGCGGGCTTCCGGGCCATCAATATGGATCTCATCGCCGGTCTGCCCGCCGACGGACCGGACAGCTTTGCCGACTCCCTCGCCCGGCTCCTTGCGCTGGCGCCGGAGAACATCACCGTGCACACTCTGGCCCTCAAGAAGGGCGCGGACCTGTTCCGGGCGCGCGAAGCACTGCCGGACACCGAAGCGGTGGCCCGGATGCTGGGGGAGGGGGAGCGCGCGCTGCGCGCCGCGGGCTATGCGCCCTACTATCTCTACCGGCAGAAATACATGTCCGGCAGCTTTGAGAACGTGGGCTGGACCCGCCCCGGCTTCGACGGACTGTACAACATCTATATGATGGAGGAGCAGCAGACCATCCTCGCCCTGGGCGGCGGCGGGATGACCAAGCGCCTGCTGCCCGGCGGCCGCCTGGAGCGGCAGCACAATCCCAAGGCGCCCCAGCAGTACATTGCCCGCATCGACGACGTTCTTGCCAAAAAGGAAGAGCTCATCCAACGCCTGTAACAGGAAAGGAGTTCCCATGGAAAACCGCGATATCAACGACCGCATCCGCGAAAGTGCCGGGACCTTCATCGCGGAGTGCGACCACGACTACCGTCAGCAGCTGCATGACGCCGCGGAGGCCGTCTCCGGCCAGCTCGGCGAGCGCGGCCCTGTGATCCTGCTGTCCGGCCCCTCGGGTTCCAGCAAGACCACCACCGCCAAGTTCATCGGCGAATATCTGACCCATTTCGGCGTGCGCACCCACATCATCAGCCTGGACGACTATTATTACAACTTCGATTCCGGCCGCTATCCCCTGGATGAGGACGGCAAGGAGGATCTGGAGTCCCCGCTGGGCCTGGATCTCAACCTGCTGAACCGGCATATGACCGCCCTGGCCGAGGGCCGGGAGGTCAAGATCCCCTATTTCGACTTCCGCTCCCGCAAGCGGGACCGCGGCGGCGCCCGGCCTCTGCGCCTGGGGGAGAACGAGGCCGTCATCTTCGAGGGCATCAATGCCCTGAACCCCATGATCGCCGATCGCCATCCCAAGGCGATCCGTGTCTTCGTGGCCCCCACCACGCCCCTGACCCGCAAGGGCAAGGTGCTGTTTGACTGCGAGAAGATCCGCCTGCTGCGCCGCACCGTGCGCGACCTCAACTACCGCAACGAGAGCGCCCTGGGCACCCTGTCGATCTGGGCCTCGGTGATGCGCGGCGAGCGAAAGTATATCACCCCCTACGCCTCCACGGCGGATATCACCATCGATTCCACCCTGGGCTACGAGGTGCCGGTGCTGGGCTACATCGTCAAGCCGATGTATGAGCAGCTTCCCGAGGATGTGCCCCAGCGGGAGCTGGTGGACCAGATCCTGGAGGCTCTGCCCGCCATCGCCCCCATCTCGCCGGATCTGGTGCCGGATTCGTCCTTGCTGCGCAAGGAATTCCTGGCGCCCTGAGGAGTTATTATGGACATCCTGTTTTCTAACGTCACCTGCGTCCCCATGGACGCGGAAATGCACGTCTATCCCAACGCCTTTGTGGGCGTCACCGACGGCAAGATCAGCCATGTGGGCCTGAGCGCGCCGGAGGAGAAGCCTGAAAAAATCATCGACGGCACGGGCTGTGTGCTCATGCCGGGGCTCATCAACTGCCACACCCACCTGCCCATGACCATCCTGCGGGGCTACGCCGACGGCTACGACCTGCAGACCTGGCTCAACGACTATATCTTCCCCCGGGAGGATCGGCTCGACGCCCGGGCGGTGAAGGCGGCGAGCCTGCTGGCCATAGCCGAGTGCCTGCGCTTCGGCACCACCTCGGTGTCGGATATGTACTATTTCTGCGACGAGATCGCCCAGGCGGCGGCGGAGACCGGCATCAAGGCCAACATCAGCCGGGGCACCACCCTGTTTGCCGACGAGTTCGACGTGGAGACCTATCCCGCCTGCGTGGAGCTGATGGAGCTGCACCGCAAATGGCACGGCTACGACAACGGCCGCATCCGCATCGAGGCCTCGATCCATGGGGAATATACCTCCGATCACCGCCTGTGGGACGCGCTGAGCGAGTACGCCATCAACAATGACCTGGGCATGCACATCCACCTGTCCGAAACGAAGGCCGAGCATGAGGGCTGCCTCGAGCGCCACGGCCTGACCCCTGCCCAGGTGCTCAACTGCCACCATGTGTTCGATACCCGGGCCATGGCTGCCCACTGCGTGTGGCTCGACGACGAGGACCGCCGCATCCTGGGCGCCCATCACGTCACCTGCGTCCACAATCCCGTGTCCAATCTCAAGCTGGCCAGCGGCTGCGCCGACGTGGCGGCCATGATCAAAGCCGGGATGAATGTGGCCCTGGGCACCGACGGAGACTCGTCCAACAACAATCTCGATATGTTCGAGGAGATGAAGGCCGCCGTGCTGACGGCCAACGCCATCTCCGGCAACCCCGGCGCCCTGCCCGCCCAGGCCGCGCTCACCATGGCCACGGTCTGCGGCGCGAAGGCCCAGGGACGGGAGGCCGAGTGCGGCCAGATCCGCGTGGGCTACGACGCCGATCTGATCCTCGTGAACTTTGCCCAGCCCCATCTGATCCCCTGCCACAACGTGCTGTCGAACCTGGTCTACTCGGCCCGGGGCAGCGACGTGGCCATGACTATGGTCCGGGGCAGGATCCTGTATATGAACGGCGAATTCACCACCATCGACATGAACGCCGTCATGCGGGAGCTGACGGACTATGCCATCCCCCAGGTATTCTCCGACGAAACCGGAAAGGAATGACCAAGCTTGAGCGATAAACCCCTGAAAAAGCAAACATTTTTAGGCGGCGCCGCGGTCCTTGCCCTGTCCACCGCCATCGTCAAGGTCATCGGCGCATGCTATAAGATCCCCCTGGGCAACCTGATCGGGGACGCGGGCTTCGGCTACTTCACCACCGCCTATGACATCTATTCGGTGCTGCTGATGGTGGCGACCACGGGCCTGCCTGTGGCCATGAGCCGCATGATCTCCGAATCCCAGGCCCTGGGCCAGGGACGGCAGATCCGGCGCATCTTCCGCACCGCCATGCTGGTCTTCCTGACCATCGGCGGCGTGGGCACTGCCGGCATGATGATCCTGTGTATGCAGCTCGCCCGCTTCATGAATTCGCCGAACTCCTGGTACGCCATTCTGGCCCTGGCGCCGTCGCTGCTGTTCATCTGCATCAGCTCGGCCTACCGCGGCTATTTCCAGGGGCAGGGCGACATGGTGCCCACCTCCGTCAGCCAGGTCTTTGAGGCCCTGTGCAAGCTGTTCATCGGCTTCGCCTGCGCCTGGTTCATCATGCACCGCTGGAACAACGTGCCCATGGCCGCCGGCGGCGCCATCGTGGGCGTCACCGTCGGCACGGTGGTTTCGGTCATCTATCTGGCCATCAAGCACCGGGCGGCGGACCGCCATGTGGAGGCCATGGGCGGCGAGGTCCTCACCAGAAGTGAGACGGCCAAAAAGCTGCTGGCCATCGCCATCCCCATCACCCTGGGCTCGGCCGGCCTGCAGATCATCAATCTGATCGACGCGAAGATCATCATGGGCCGGCTCCTGGGCCCCGCGGGCTTCATCCAGGCCGAGGCGGACGTGCTCAAGGGCATCTACAACTTCTGCCAGACAATCTTCAATCTGCCCTGTGCCTTCATCACCCCCATCACCATTTCCGCCATCCCGGCCATCACCGCCCATCTGACCCTGAAGGATCATAAGAGCGTGCTGATGGTGGAGGAGTCCGCCCTGCGCATCATGGGCCTGCTGGCCCTGCCCTGCGCCACCGGTCTGGCGGTGCTGGGCGGCCCGATCCTGCAGCTGCTGCGGGGCTATACCGGCCCGGAGCTCGCCACCGGCGGGCCGGTGCTGGCCATCCTGGGCATCGCGGTGATCTTCAATTCCCTGGTGCTGGTCACCACCGCCGTCATGCAGGCCCACGGCGACGTGAAGACGCCTGTGGTCAATCTGATCATCGGCGGCATCGTGAAAATCATCGTCAACTATATCCTGGTGGGCACCCGCGCCATCAATATCATCGGCGCGCCCATCGGCACGGTGTGCTGCTACGCCGTCATCACGGCGCTGAACTTCCTGGCCATGCGCCGCATCACCACCCTGCCGTCGTTCCGGCGCACGCTGCTCAAGCCCATCGTCGCCTCCGCCCTCATGGGCGCCGCGGCCTACGGAGCCTATGCGGTGCTCAGCCGCTTCATCGGCTCGCAGAAGCTGTGCTGCCTCGGCGCCATCTGCGCCGCGGGCCTGGTGTATCTGGTGCTGGTCATCGTCATGAAGATCATCACCCTGGACGATTGCGCGCTGCTGCCCAAGGGCGACAGGATCGCAAAGCTGCTGCGCATCACGAAGTAAGGAGGGGCCATGGAATTCACCGTCAAGGAGCATTATGACTTTTCCGATCTGCTGGCGCTGACGAAGGCCCTGCGGGCGCCGGACGGCTGCCCCTGGGACAGCGTGCAGACCCATGCCAGCGTCCGCCGCAACTTCATCGAGGAGGTCTATGAGGCCTGCGAGGGCATCGACCAGGACGACCCCGTGCATCTGTGCGAGGAGCTGGGCGACGTGCTCTACCAGGTGGCCTTCCACGCGGACATCGAGCGCGAGGCGGGCCGGTTCACCATGGACGAGGTGGTGGACGGCATCTGCAAGAAGCTGGTGGCGCGGCATCCGTTCCTGTTTGCCGATGAGAAGGCCGACACCGCCGACGACGCCCTGGACCGCTGGGACAACGTCAAGCGGTCGCTGAACGGCTACCGCACCCATGCCCAGGCCATGGACAATGTGTCGCGCACCCTGCCAGCCCTCTGGCGGGCGGAGAAGCTCCTGGGCAAAGCCCAGAAGGCGGGCCTCTCCCGCGAAAGCGCGCTGGAGGCCGTGGAGGCCCTGGAGGCGCGCACGGCGGAGCTGCGCAGATGTATCGAGGCGGGGCAGGACGCCGGCGAGGCCCTGGGCGAAGCCCTGTTTGCGGCCACGGATACGGCCAGACAGTTGGCCGTGGATCCGGAGGACGCGCTGAATGAAGCACTCGAACGGTTTATTCGCCGTTTCGATAAAATCGAGCAGGCCGCTGCGGCGCGGGGGGAAACAGAGCTCTCCGCCGAAGCCCTCGCAGCCTGCTGGCAAAACAAAGAGAGGTAATCCTATGAACAAGAAAGAACTGATCGAAGCCGTGGCCGAGAAGGCCGGCATGTCCCGCGCCCAGGCCGCCCGCGCCGTTGACGCGACCCTCACCGCTGTGGCGGATGCTCTGGCCGACGGCCAGAAGGTCCAGCTGCTGGGCTTTGGCACCTTTGAGACCAAGGTCCGTCCCGCCCGTCAGGGCCGCAATCCCCGCACCGGCGAGACCTTGGAGATCGCCGAGAGCAAGAACGTCGGCTTCAAGGCCGGCAGCGCTCTGCGCGGCAAGCTGTAAGAACCCGTGCGTCTGGACAAGTACCTGAAGGTATCCCGGCTCATCAAGCGCCGCACCGTGGCCAACGAGGCCTGCGACAATGAGCGCGTCAGCGTCAACGGCAGGCCGGCCAAGGCGTCCTACGACGTCAAGGTGGGCGACGTGATCGAGCTGCGCTTCGGCGCGCGCACCCTGCGCGTCGAGGTCCTGCAGGTGGCCGACAACGTCCGCAAGGACGACGCGGCCACCATGTACAAAGAGGTATAACAAACAATCCCCGCCCCCCGGCTTTCCGAGGAAAGTCAGGAGGCGGGGATTGTTTTTTTAGATAATAAATAATAGATAATAGTGAATAGTTGTGGTGTTTTTCATATCTTCGATATGAAAAACGGGTAAAAAAGTTCAAAAATGCAGAGGGATAAAGCCTTCCCCTTGAGGGGAAGGTGGCGCGAAGCGCCGGATGAGGTGGCTGCGCCGAAGGATTCCGGCGCAGTCGCAGGGGCCGAACTCGAAGAACTGCGAACATATGCCAGCATCGGCCCGCTTGCCGGGCGCTCTCCATGCTGTCCGCAGGGCGGCCAGACCCCTGGCCGCCGGGGTATTGACCTGCTGCATACGGCGTCAATGGTTCCCAGCGGAGGCATCTGGGGATGCCTCCCTACGAAAACCCGCATTACGGCGGAGCGAACAGCGCATCCAGCAGGGTGGTCTGGGCTTCGTCCAGATGATTGTCTTCGATCACGTCGGGAAGCAGATCCGTTCCCTCGATCGTGATCTGATCTGCGGAAAACAGCGCTTTGATTGCCAGGAGCTGCTTGAGGCAATCGGTATGTCCGCGGTGCCGCAGGTCGAAATCCCGATTCATAAATATATATTTTCCCCCGTCTGTGCTGTAAAGGATCACACCGTATTCCCAGTAGATTGTTCTTCCGCCGGACAAATCCGCTTTGACGGTGATGTGCTCGCAGTCCCGGGCAATGGAAACGGGCTCGCCGGGGCGGTTGAGCGGGCTGTATTCCACGATGGTCCGATCCTCCCGAAGGCAGGTTCGCCCATAAATCCCAAGGGAGGCGAACAGAATCGTTACAACGAAGGCACCGATCAGAAACCGGATCATTTTGAATCGAAACTGCTGATCTGACGCCTTTCTGCGTACCGTTCTGTGCTGCGGCCCAAACAAGGGGAAAATATCGGTTTTCCAGGGATAGTCTCCGTAACGGATCGTTTTATTGCCGAAAAGAGGATGATGACCGGCAAAACACTCGCCCAAGGTAATGACTGCAACAAGAAAGAGAAGCAGAAACAGGGGAAGGGCTGCGTAATAACTGGATCCGGGATCATAGGCGATCACGGCGGGATCCCGGAAAGCGATCCGATCATGAAGCTGTGTCCATCCGAAAATGGCGAGAATAGATAATACTACGAGAAGAACCGCAATAACCGTATAGATCGCCTTATCCAGCTTTGAGAGGGGCGGCACCCGGTGGGCGGTGCTTTTTTTGCGCTTTTTGCCCATGGGCGTTACTCCTTTCCGGGCAGTTTATTCCAGTGAATTCAAGGCGTCCTGCTCCCGGCTCTGGCAGGTGAACAGGAGAACCTGGCGGGTTTCGGCTTCCTGCTGCAGCACCCGCAGGGCGGCTTTCATGCGTTTGTCGTCAAAGCGCACCAGGGCGTCGTCCAGAATCAGGGGCGTGCCGGGGCACAGAAGCTGGCTGACGGCCAGGCGCACGGCCAGGTAGAGCTGATCCCGTGTGCCGCCGGAGAAGAAGGCGGCGTCCCGGCTGGCGGGATTGTCGGAGGGATAGAGGCTGGCGCCGAGATCGCGCTCCAGCACGAGGCTGGTGTAGGCGCCGTCGGTCAGGCGGCCCAGATAATCCGCGGCCAGCTCCGTGAGGCGGGGAGAGAAGCGGCTTTGCAGTTGCTCGTTGGCCTTGCCCAGGGCGGTCAGAGCCACCTCCAGGGCGTCGTACTCTGCCTCCAGCATGTCGAGACGGTCGGTAAGCTGCTGCCGCTGGGCGTCGAGCTCCATGCGGTCGCCCAGGGTGCTGCACTGACCCTCGCAGCGGTCGATGACCGAGCGGGCCTTTCGCAGCTTTGATTCAATGGTCAGGATCTCATTCTGCACGCCGGCCAGGGTCTTGCCCTCAGGCACGCTGATCTCCTGGCTGCCGGGGACGGGCAGCTCGCCCAGAGCGTCGCGCAGGCTCCTGTAATGGCGCATGGCCTGCTCCGCGCCCCGGCGGGTATTCTCGCACTCCACCTGCCGGTCGATGGCCCTGCGCAGCAGGGCCGGGGCCTCCGCCCAGGCGCAGGGGCCCTCCAGAGCCTCGCCAATGGCGGAGAGCAGGCGCTCGGAATCTGCGTCCAGGCGCTCCTGCCGGGCGTGCATCGAGGAAAGCTCGGCGGTACGCGCGTCGTCGGCCTCCTGCCAGCGGGCGTACCGCTCCCGGCAGCGGGCGGAAAGATCCTCCAGCTCGTCGGTACCATCCACGCCGTAGCTGCTCTCCAGGCGGCGCAGCTCGGCCTGGTTTTCCAGCCAGCGGCGGCGGGTAAAGGCCCAGACGCCGAGCCCGGCGATGGCGGCGACGGCGGCCAGGGAAACGGCGATGACGCCGAGGGTGGTTCTGTGGTTGATAAACAGCACGACGGCCAGCGCCGCGAGCAGCACGGTCAGCAGCAGCGTGCCGATGGGCAGGGGCCGCTTCTGCGCCCGAAGCAGCCGCATCCGGGCGCCGTCCACATTGGTGCGCTGCTGCATCTGGTCGTCATCCAGTCCTGCCAGGGGCTCGGGCACCGCGGGAGCGGCCTCGGCGGGGGGCAGGCTGGCCAGATCCAGGGCCAGAGTGTGGCGGTCGGATTCCAGGGTGTGCAGCTCCCGCTCCCAGCGCTCGAGCTGCTCCACCGGGGGCAGGTCGGCGCAGGCGGCCTCCAGGGCCTCGGCCTTCCGGGCGCGGGCCTCCGCGTCCTCGCCCACCTGGCGGAGCTGTTCCCGCCGCTGGGCCAGGTCCCTGGCCTGCAGGGCGGACAGCTGCATCCGGGCGGTGGTGCGCTCGGCGCGGAGCTGCTGCTCGGTCTGCCGCGCTTCGGCCAGGGTCTCGTGAAGGGTGTCCAGCCGCGCCAGCCGATCGCTGACCGCGTCGAGCTGCGAGCGCATCTGGGGGATCAGGCCGGTCTTATTGTGACGGCAGCGGTTGCGGCGTTCACGAAGCGCCCGCTCGGCCTCCTGGAAGCTGATGGTCTCGTCGCCGGTGGTGACCAGGGCGTTCAGCCGCTGCTCCAGGGTGGCGTCCATGGAGATGGCGGCGCCGTCCTGCCGCAGGAAGGCGCTGCGCTCGAATACCTGCCGGGGCACCCCAAGCAGGGTCTGGCCGCAGTTGGCCGCGGTCAGCGTCTCGATGCTTTGGCCGGAATCGGTATCGAAGGCCCGGAATACGCCCAGGGGCGACCGGGCGGTGCTGGAGCGCTCGATGGTGATGCGGCGGCCCTCATGGACCACGCAGAGCCTGCCCTCCATGGCGCTGCCGGACCAGGGGGCATAGTGCTCTTTGGCGGGCAGATTGGTGCGGGTTTTCCGCTCGGAGGTGTCCACGCCGTAGAGCATGGCCAGCAAAAAGGCGCACCAGGTGGATTTGCCGGTTTCATTCGGCATCTGCAGCAGGTTCAGCCCCGGCTCGAAGGTCAGGGTCTCGGTTTGCAGCTTGCCGAAGGTGGCGGTCATGGATTCGATTCTCACAGCGCGCTCATCTCCCTTCCTTCGCAGACCTCGACGACGCGCCTGGCCGCCAGCTCCAGCACCCGGCGCTTGTGCGGATCCTCGCAGCGGTCCAGGGCCTGGCGCAGGGTCTGCAGGCTCAGGCCCTCCAGGGTCTCGTCGCCGCAGCGGGTCCAAAGCTCCAGGGGCGGGACGGTCTCGTCGCGCAGCTGCAGGGCGTAAAAGCGCTCGTCCAGAGCCGCGTGCAGGGCGCCCAGGTCCACGTATTCGCTCTCGCCCGTCAGTATGATGCGGTAGATATCGTTGGCGCAGTCTCCGGGGAGCGCCGCGGCGATGGCGGCATAGGGGTCGTCTCCGGCCTCGACACGGAGGATCTCATAGCGCCGGCCGGGCATCGGCACGAAGCGCAGCTCGACGCTGCCGCCGTCGATGACGCCGAGGCAGACGCCCTTTTCGCCGGTCTCGTCGAAGCCGCGGCCCATGGGACAGCCGGGCCAGGCGTATACCGAGCCGCCCGCGGTGTGCGGGCCGCCGCGCAGGTGGGTGTGGCCCAGGGCGAGATAGCTGAGGCCGCTGGCGGCGATCTCTTCCCCGGAGATGGGATCATAGGGGGAGTCGGGCTGTGCGGCGTCGCCGTGCAGCACCATAAGGTTTACATAATCTTTATATTGCTCCGGCACCCGGAAGCCCCGCAGCATCGGCGGCATGGACGGCGCGGTGAAGGCCGCGCCGTAGACGACGCACGCCGGCTCCCGCAGGACGATGGCCTCGATCCGGGCGCTGGTGAAGATATGCACATTCTCCGGCCAGGCCTGGGTCAGATAGGGGGAGGTGGGACAGATGGGATCGTGATTGCCCGGGGCGATGAACACCTGGGCGCCGCATTCGGACAGCTCGTCGCGCAGGGCGTCCAGGGTGTCGAGGTAGACGCCCTGCCCGTCGAACAGATCGCCGGGCAGGAGCATCAGATCGCATTCGTTCTCTCTGCACAGACGGCAAAGCTCCCTGACGAGCTGCCGCTGCTCCTGCCGCCGCTGGGCCGCCTGCCGGGGGGCCAGGGCGGCGAAGGGGGAATCCAGGTGCAGATCCGCCGCGTGAAGAAATCTAATCATGGACAAATACCCTTTCTGTGGCGATGCAGCGGCCGGTGCCGCTGTCGACGGTGAAGATGGCGCCCTCCAGCTTGCAGGGGCCGGGGGCGGGCTCGTAGCGCCCCGTGAGCTCGCCCCGGAAGCGGGCGATGGAGATCTCCGGGCGGACGCCCAGGACGCTGTGGCGGGGGCCGGACATGCCCAGGTCAGTCACATAGCCGGTGCCGCCGGGCAGGATCTGCAGGTCCGCCGTGGGCACATGGGTGTGGGTGCCGAAGACGGCGCTGACCTTCGAGTCCAGATGCAGGCCCATGGCCAGCTTCTCGGAGGTGGCCTCGGCATGGAGCTCCACCAGGATCATTTTGGCGTCGATCCCCTTTAAGATACGCTCGGCGGTCAGGAACGGGTTGTCCGGGGTATAGTCCATGGCCACCCGGCCCTGCAGCACGAGCACCGCCAGGGGGCCGGCCTTGGTATCGAACACGCCCCAGCCCCGGCCGGGGGCCAGGGGGGAGAGATTGGCGGGCCGCAGCAGGTAGGGGCAGTCCTCTGCCATGGGCACGATGCCCCGCTGGGAGAAGGCATGGTTGCCCAGGGTGATGAGGTCGGCGCCGGCGTCGAACAGGCGATCGGCCTGCTCGGGATGGATGCCGACGGTGGCGGCGTTTTCTCCGTTGACGATGCAGAAATCAACGCTGTGCTCCCGCTTGAGGCCGCGCAGACGCTTGCACACATAGTGCGCGCCCCCGGCGCCCACCACATCGCCGACGGTGAGGATTCGGAACTCCATGGGCGATCCTCCTTTCCTTTCGTGCTCCCATTATACTATGCCCTGTCCATGAGGGCAAGAAAAAAAGCTGCCTTCCGGGGAAGGCAGCTTATTGCGGTCATTCTTTGGGTTCCGTGAAGCTGTCCAAAAGGCCTTCGTCCGATCCCGTGGGGATCTCGCGGCCCTCCATGCAGGCCAGGAACTGGGTCCTCGACATGTGCTCGTTTTCGAGGAGGAAGGCCGCCACGGCGTCGAGCTTGTCGCCGTGCTCGGTGAGGATCTGGGTGCATTTGGCATAGGCCTCGTCCATGATGGCCTTGACCTCGGCGTCGATGTCGCCGGCGGTGCGCTCGGAGTAGGCCTTGGTCTTCTCATAATCCCGGCCCACGAAGATCTCCTCGCTGCCGGCATAGCTCACGGCGCCCAGCCGCTCGCTCATGCCGTAGCGGGCGACCATGTCCCGGGCCTTGGCGGTGGCGCGCTCAATGTCGTTGGAGGCACCGGTGGAGATGTCGTTGAGTCGGAGCTGCTCGGCGATCCGGCCGCCCAGGAAGGAGACGATGTCCTCGAACATCTCCTGCCGTGTGGCGTACCAGCGGTCCTCCAGGGGCAGGCTGACGGTCATGCCGCCGGCTGCGCCGCGGGGGATGATGGTGATCTGGTGCACCGGGTCGCAGGTGGGCAGGTAGTACATGGCCACAGCGTGGCCCGCCTCATGGATCGCGGTCATACGGCGCTCGTGGGGCGTGATGACGCGGCTGCGCTTCTCGGGACCGGCCACGACCTTCATCATGGCCTCCTCCATGTCGGGCATGGTGATGAAGCGGTGGCTGCGCCGGGCCGCCAGCAGGGCGGATTCATTGAGCAGGTTGGAAAGATCCGCCCCGGTGAAGCCGGTGGTGGCCTTGGCGATCACGCCCAGATCCACATCCTCGGCCAGGGGCTTGTCCTTGGAGTGGACCTTCAGGATGGCCTCGCGGCCCCGGGAATCCGGCACGCCGATGTAGATCTGGCGGTCGAAGCGGCCGGGACGCAGCAGGGCCGGGTCCAGGATATCCTTGCGGTTGGTGGCCGCCATGACGATGACGCCGGCATTCTTGTCGAAGCCGTCCATTTCCACCAGCAGCTGGTTGAGGGTTTGCTCGCGCTCGTCGTGGCCGCCGCCGAGGCCCGCGCCTCTGCGCCTGCCCACGGCGTCGATCTCATCGATGAAGACGATGGCGGGGGCCATCTTCTTGGCCTGCTCAAACAGGTCGCGCACGCGGCTGGCGCCCACGCCCACGTACAGCTCGACGAATTCCGAGCCGGAGATGGACAGAAACTGGACGTTCGCCTCCCCGGCCACGGCCCGGGCGATGAGGGTCTTGCCCGTGCCCGGAGGGCCCACCAGCAGGATGCCCTTGGGGATCTTGGCGCCCATGCGGGTGTACTTGTCCGGGTCGCGGAGGAAGTCCACCACCTCGGCCAGCTCCTCCTTCTCCTCCTCGGCGCCGGCCACGTCGGCGAAGGTGACCTTGTCCTTGCCGTCGGCCAGACGGGCCCCGGAGCGGCTGAAGCGGATGGCGTTCTGGCCGCCGTTGGCCCGGTTCATCAGCACGAACCAAAGCAGCAGAAATACCACGCCGATGATGAGATAGGGCAGCATCTGCACCAGCACGGAGGGCTGGGTATAGGGGGGATAATTGTAGCTTTCGATGACGCCGCGCTCGGCCTGATCGCGGACCAGATCGTTGAGATCGTTGTAGAACACGGTCAGATCCACCAGCTCCGCCCGGACCTGGGTCTGGTCATCCACTGGCTTGTGCAGCTCCATGGTGATGACATTGTCCTTGATGACGAAGGATTTGACCTGCTCGTCCTCGAAGAGCTTCACGACCCGGGAATAGGGCACGGTCTGGACGGCCTCCGGCTTCGCCAGCCGGGAGACGGCGGCGAACACCATCACCAGCACCAGGCCATAGAGCAGAAGGATCGTGATTCTGGGTTGTTTTTTCAAAGGGACCTCCTGGGGGTTTAGCTGTAGATTTCGGGCTTGAGCACGCCCACGAAGGGCAGGTTGCGGTAGCGCTCGGCATAGTCCAGGCCGTAGCCCACCACGAATTCATTGGGGATGGTGAAGCCGACATAGTCCGCCTCGATCCCCACCTCCCGGCGGGAGGGCTTGTTGAGCAGGGTGCAGATCTTCAGGGAGGCGGGACCCTTGGCCTTCAGATGGTCGATGACATGGGAAAGGGTGCGGCCGGTATCGAGGATGTCCTCCAGGATCACCACATGGCGGCCGCGGATGTCCACGGAAACATCCTTCTTCATCAGCAGGGTGCCGAAGGAGGTGCCTTTTCCGTAGGAGCTGACGACCATAAAGTCGATTTCGCAGGGGATCGGGGTGGCGCGGATCATATCCGCGAAATACACCACCACGCCCTTCAGGATACCGATGAACACGGGGTTCTTGTCGGCGTATTCCTCGGCGATCTGCTTGCCAAGGCGGGCGACGCCTTCCTTGATTTCATCTTCGGAGATCAAAATCCGTTCAATGTCATTCAGCATGGGTTTCATCCTCTTTTTCTATTGTTATTTTCACGGCGAGCTCGCCGGGCTGGGCTAAAGCAGATTGACTGGCGCCGATGCCGGTCACGGCGGCCACGGCGTCACGGGTCGCCAGCACCGGGAGGGCGTCTCTCAGAGCGGCGGGGATTTTCCGGTCGATCATCAGCCGCTTGAGGCTGCGGCTGCCCCCGGGCAGAAGTAGCCTGTCGCCGGTGCGGCGGGTGCGGATGAACAGGCCGGAGCGGACGTCGTCATAGCGCAGGGAAAAGGCAAAGGGGCTGTTCAGGACGGCCTGGGCCGGCCGGGGCGACGCGCAGCGGACCGTAAACCCGGCGGCACGGACGGCGCCGGGGATCGGCAGGGACACGGTCTCGAGGGCCGGGGGCTCGTCAGCGACGGCCAGCAGGTCATAACGCCGGGCCAGGGTGACGCCGGGCAGGCTGACCTTTGCCGAGGGATCGTCGGAGGCGGCCAGCGCCTCCAGGGCGGCCAGGTGCCGCTCCGTGGGGACCTCGAGACCGACGCGCTGTGCGATGGCGAACAGGGCCCGCCGCCGCAGCACCGGGTCCAGGGCGCGGAGCTTACTGCAGCTCCAGCCGCCCTCCGCGCGGCAGCTGTCCAGGGCGGCCTCCGCCAGGCGGGACAGATAGGCGTCCTCGGCGCGCAGGGTCCGGCACAGGGCCGCGGTGCGTTGGGCCAGGACGGGATTCTCCGCCCTGAGGGCGGGGATCACATGATGGCGGATGCGGTTGCGGGGACAGAAATCCGTGTCGTTGGTCTCGTCCGTCCGGTGGGCGACGCCCTCCGCCGCCAGGTATTCCAGCACCTGGGAGCGGGTGGCGAAGAGGATCGGCCGGATGATCCGGCCCTGCTTTACGGGGATCCCTCCCAGGCCCCGCAGCGAGGTGCCGCGGGTCAGCCGCAGCAGCACCGTCTCCAGGTTGTCGTCGGCGGTGTGGGCGGTGGCGATCAGACCGGTCGGGGCGCAGGCGTCCAGAAAGGCGTAGCGCAGGCGCCGGGCGGCCAGCTCGGCGCTCTCGCCGGGCAGGGCCTGCTGCGTCACGCTGCCGCGGCCACAGAGAAAAGGAATGTCATATTTTTCGCAGAATTCGCGCACAAAGGCCGCGTCCGCGGCGCTGTTCTGCCGCAGGCCGTGGTCAAAGTGGGCGCAGGCCAGGCTGATGCCCAGCGCCTCCCGGGCCCGGTACAGGGCCCAGAGCATGCACATGGAGTCCGGGCCGCCGGATACGGCGCAGGTGACGTGCGCCCCCGGGGGGATCAGATCATTCTCCCGGAGGAAGGCGAGCAGCTCACGGTTCATCGTGCTGCCACTCCCGGTTTGCGAAGGTGGTGAACTGGGGCAGCCACTGGAGCAGGACCTTGCCGGTCTCGCCGTGGCGGTTCTTGGCGACGATGCACTCGGCCACGTTCTTGTCGGGGCTGTCCTCGTGATAATAGTCGTCGCGATAGAGGAACAGGACGATGTCCGCGTCCTGCTCAATGGCGCCGGATTCGCGCAGATCCGAGAGCATGGGGCGCTTGTCCTGACGGGCCTCGTTGGCGCGGGAGAGCTGGCTCAGGCAGATGACGGGCACGTTGAGCTCCTTGGCCATGATCTTCAGGGCTCGGGAGATGTCCGAGACGATCTGCTGGCGGTTCTCGCCGGAGGTGCTCCGCCCGCCGGAGGAGGTCATGAGCTGGAGGTAGTCCACCAGCACCAGGGCCAGGTTATCCAGACGGCGGCATTTGGCGCTGATCTCCGCCACGGTGATGGTGGGATTGTCGTCCACGCGGATGTCGGTCTGGGACAGGGCGGAGGCAGCCAGGCCGATCTTGGCCCATTCGTCCTCGCTGAGGCGTCCGGTGACGAGCTTCTGGTTGTCCACAAAGCTCTCGTTGGACATCAGGCGCATGCCCAGCTGCTCCCGGGACATCTCCAGGGAGAAAAAGGCGATGGTCTTGCCGCTTTTCTTGGCGGCGTTCAGGGCGATATTCAGCGCCAGGGAGGTCTTGCCCATGCCGGGACGGGCGGCGATGAGGATCAGATCGGACTTGTTGAGGCCGCTGATCTTCCGGTCCAGATCGGACAGGCCCGTGGACAGGCCGGGGATGGCGCTGCCGCTCTCGGACAGCTCCGTCAGTCGGTCGAAGACCTTCAGAAGCACGGTGCCGATGTGCTCGAGCGAGTCGCCGGCGCTGTCCTTGCGCAGGGCGAAAATGCGCTTCTCGGCGTTCTCCAGGATATCCGCCGCGCTTCCGGCGTTCTGGTAGACGGTTTCGTTGATATCGGTGGCGGCCTCGGCGATGGCGCGCAGCAGGGACTTGTCCCGCACGATCTGGGCGTACTGGCGCACGTTGGCGGCGGTGGGGGTGATCTCCATCAGCTGCATGACATAGCCGGTGGAGGCGTCGGTGAAGACGCCGCGCTCCTTCATCTTGTCCAGCACGGTCACCGGGTCCACGACCTCGGAAAAGTTAAACATCGAGTAGATCGTCTCATAGATCTCCCGGTTCTGCTGCAGGTAAAAATCCTCCGGACGCAGGATGCCGATGACGTCGGAAATACAGCGGCTGTCGATCAGCATGGAGCCCAGCACGGCCTGCTCGGCCTCCATGGATTGGGGCGCTCTGCGGCCCAGCAGCTCATCCAAAGCTGCCACCTCCTTTCTTTTTGTATGGGGGCGCGCTTACAGCTCCTGCACGTCCAGGCGGAAGGAGCCGGTGACCTCGTAGCCCAGCTTGCAGCGGATCGTGTACACGCCCACGTTCTTGATGGACTCGTCCAGGATGATGCGGCGCTTGTCCAGCACCACGCCCTCCTGGGCTTGCAGGGCGTCGGCGATCTCCTGGGCGGTGACAGAGCCGAAGAGCTTGCCGGCGCCGCCGCCCTTGGCCTTGAGGTGGACGACGGTTTCCTTCAGCCGGTCGCGGGTGGCGACGGCCTCGGCGCGCTCGCGGGTCTCCCGCTCGACTCTCGCCTTATCGGTCATGCGCATGGTGTTGATGTTGTCCGCCGTGGCCTCCACGGCGATCTTGCGGGGCAGCATGTAGTTGCGGGCATAGCCGTCGGAGACCTCGATCATCTGGCCCTTCTTGCCCTTGCCCTTCACGTCCTGCTGTAAAATGACTTTCATAGTTCTTGCTCCTTTCTGCGCTTATGCGGATTCAAGATACCGGTCGATGGCGGAGATGAGCTCCGTCAGCGCGGCGCCGACGGTCCGGTCGGAGATCTGCGCGCCGGCGATGGCGGCGTTGCCGCCGCCGCCCAGGGATTCCATGATCACCTGGACATTGGTGTCGCCGAAGCTGCGGGCAGAGATGATCACCTGGTCGCTGTCGGGATCGGGATAGAGCACGAAGGAGGTGGTGATCCCGGCGATGGTCAGCAGCTCGTCGGCGGCCTGGGCGGCGATCACGCGGCTGACCGTATGGTCGAGGGCCGCGATGGCGATGGTTTCACGGTAAACCTGGGCGCTCTGCACGATGTCGTAGCGCTGCAGGGTGGCGTCCATGTCGTTCTGCATGATGCGCTTGACGTCGGCGGTGTCGGCGCCGAGGCGGCGCAGGAACGCGGCGGCCTCAAAGGTGCGGCCGGAGGTGCGCATGCCGAAGTTCTTGGTGTCCAGCACGATGCCGCTGAGCAGGGCCTGGGCCTCCACCCGCAGCAGATCCGACGGATCCACGGCGTACTGCAGCAGCTCCGTCACCAGCTCGCAGGCCGAGGAGGCGAAGGGATCGTGCAGATTCATGACCACCTGCTCGATGTAGTCCGCGGCGCGGCGGTGGTGGTCGATGACACACACGCGGNNNGGCTTGCTCTCCACCCGGTCCGGGCGGTTGGTATCCACCACGATGAGCAGGCTCTTGGGATCGGCCATCAGCAGGGCGTCCTGGCCGGAGATCAGGCACCCGCGGTATTCCGGCTGCTCGTCCAGCTTGTCCAGCAGGATCTTCGAGGCGTTCTTCTCCCGGTCGATGACGATGCAGGGCTTCTTGCCCAGCTTCCGGCAGATGCACATGATGCCGCAGGCCGCGCCCAGGGAGTCGAGATCGGCGTCCCGGTGGCCCATGATGAAGATGTTGCCGGACTGGGTGATGAGCTCGGACAGGGAGCTGGCCATGACGCGGGACTTGACCTTGGTGCGGCGGTCGGTCTCCTTGTGGCGGCCACCGTAGAAATTGAAATCGTAACGGTCCTTGATGACGGCCTGGTCGCCGCCGCGGGCCAGGGCCATCTCGATGGCGAGATTGGCGAAGGCGTAGCCCTCGGCGAAATCGGCCCCGTCGCGGCCGATGCCCAGGGAGATGGTGGCATAGATGCCCCGGGCGTTGGAGATGGAGCGGATGCGCTCGATCAGGGAGAATTTTTCCTCGATGATGGCGGGCAGCTCCCGGGCCTCGAAGAGGAAGAGATAGCGGTTGCGCTCCACCTTGCGCAGCAGACCGCCGATGCGGTCGGTCCAGTGGCGGATCTGCTCGTCAATGGCGGCGTTGATGTTGGAAACGCCGGCGTCGGGCAGGTTGTTGGTCAGCTCGTCGTAGTTGTCCACCAGGATGACGCTGACCACGGGACGGGAGGCGGCGTATTCATCCTTCAGAAGAAGGAGCTGGGTTTCGTCCATCAGATACAGGGCGGCAAAGGACTGATCCGGATCCTCGGGATCGGTCACCAGACCGCCGGCGGCGCGGTAGCGCCGGTCGCCGATGCACATGGGCTCCG
>CADBKB010000002.1 GCA_902795095.1 Oscillospiraceae bacterium | reverse complement strand
TGCTCGTCATTGCGAGGCCCCAACGGGGCCGTGGCAATCCGTGCTTCTGAAAAAAGAAACATTCACACATTGTCGGACGCAAACTATTTTGTATTCCAAGATTATCTGCCGCAACAATGAAAACCGCCCGCGGGACAGGAAAACATCCTGCCCGCGGGCGATTTTTGTAATCATTCTATTCTGCCGTTTCTGTTAGACGATGACGCA
Source organism: Oscillospiraceae bacterium (assembly GCA_902795095.1). Next base: position 34,238 of record CADBKB010000002.1, on the reverse strand, counting down.
GCGCATCTCCCTGTGGAGCGGTCAGATAGGCAAGGGTCGACGCAGGTACCATGGCTTTTATGGCGTCGAAATCGCCGCGGCGCAGACAGGCGCGCACGGCGCTCGCGCTGATGGGCGTGCCGTTTGCCTCTTTTCGGGGGAGCACGGTGCAGCGGATGCCTGCTGTTGGAAGCGCTTCGCCCATGATGCGGTTATACAGGGCGGTCACCTTGCTGTCGGGCTCGTCGCCCACCCAGCGCTCGGTGATATTCAGCGCTCCGGCAATCGCCTTGAACACCTCCGCGTCCAGCCGGGCCTGGCATTCGGTCTGATCGTTCACGTCCTTCAAAAAGTAGCTGGGAAAGGTCGCTGCAGAGATCAGATATGGCCCGCAGTCGTGCAGGACCACGTTCGGAAGATCGGCGGTACCCCGGGCAACCATTGCTTTTCGATCCCGGAAAGGGATCTCGCTCAGATCCTCCGAGACGATAAACAGATGCAGATTCTCACAGGATGCCGCCGCCTGCTCTACAAGATACCGATGCCCCAGGGTGAAGGGATTGGCATTCATCACAATGGCGGCGGAAGATCCGTCGCGGCGGGACGCTGCCAGAGTCTGCAGATAATCGGCAAAGCCCCTGCGGCGATTCTCCATGAATACCAGCCGTCCCGGCACCCGGGCGATCTCATAGAAGCCCAGTGTATTCAGAAGCTCGGCAGTCTCCGGCTTTGTATAGAGGAACAAATGAAAGATGCCCCGATCTGCCTGATAATGGATCAGATGCGTCAGGAGCTGATTCATCAGTCCCTCGCCCCGGTGGGCGGCGCTGACCGCAAAGCAGCGCAGGGTATTTCGGTAGCAGCTGCCTGTGGCGAGCATGCGGCCCCGGGCGTCGAATATGGCGCAGGTATAGTCGAGGTGGGCGTCGCGCCGAATGCCCTCGCCCTCCAGCAGGGTGTCCACCGTGGTCATGGCGCTGCGGTCATCCCCGCGGACGGGGGCTATATAGGCGTCACTCATGGGAAGTCCTCCTTGAGAAAATGCAGGAAGAAGCACAGCGCCAGCAGATCCGCACTGCCGCCGGGGGACAGGTTTTCGGCGATATACGCCCGATCCAGCGCTTCCACCGTCGCCCGGTCCGGATATGGATCCGCCTGCAGCAGGGCGCGCAGCTCCGCCGCGGCCTGCTTCTGACGGTCGATCCCGCCGCGGGCGATCAGATTGGTGTCCGCGGTATTGGCTATGATGGAGAGCAGGGCGGCGGTTCCGGCCTCGTCAATGGTTTTTCCCCGGCCCAGCCCGGATTCCAGAACGGGCAGACCGTGGCGCAGGACGGCAGGGAAGCCCTGCTCCGCCTCGCCGCGCACGCCGGTCACGCCGTACAGGGCATAGAATCGCTCGCCGGGGGTTTTAGCCGTCTCCGGGGCCACGCCGCCCAGCTCATTTTCCACCGCGCCGGCGGCCATGGCGGCGGCTTCCTTCGCGATGCGCGCCGGCTGCCGCCAGGCCTCCCAATCCAGGCGGCCCAGGGCGCCGCACACCAGACCCATGGAATAGATGGCGCCTTTGTGGGTGTTGGCCCCGCCCGTGGCGCGGCGCATGGCGCACTCCGCCTGCCTGCCGGGGAAGCGAAGGGCCGCCAGGGTCTCCGGCGGACTCTGATCGGCGGTCTGCATGCCGGTCCGGACGCAGTCCGCAAAGTAGGGCCAAAGTCCCGCGGCACTGGACGCGAAGGTGTAGAAATCCATGTCCGCATGGCTGCCGTTGTTGGCCCGGTCCACCAGACCGGGCTTGGGGGTGACGGCCACCTCGTACAGCAGGGCCCGGACCGCCAGGCTTGCCGCGGTATCGATGGCATCGCTGCACAGCGCGCCGGACAGCATCGCCTCCGCTGCGAGCTGAAGCGCCTGCACGTCATGGGCCCGGCTGCGGGCGCATTCTCCCGCGGGCCGGCCGCAGATCAGACAGCGCCGTGGGGTCTGCCGCTCCAGCTTGTGCCCGTCCGGGGCGATCACGTCCATGTCGAACAGCCGACCCGGATGGGTCTTCTCCTCGATGGCGCAGGTCAGCTCCTTGAGAGCCTTGGGGTCCATGTCCACGACGTAGAGCCCCTCGCAGCCCGTCACGGCGTCCGTGCCCTCCTCATGGAGGACGGCGCCGCCGGACAGGGCAAGATGCTCCTTCAGAGCGCGCTCGCCCAGGCGGAAGCCCCGGCGGATGAGGGGACTGTTCTTCACGGGGCCCGGGATATTCATGGTAAAGGACACCAGCGGAAGAGCGAACTGTGCGATCAGCTCCCGCTGTCGCCGGGCCCGGCGCTCCCGGGCGCCCAGCATCTGCTCCAATGTGACGGTCTGCATGGCGCTGCCCTCCTGCGCTGCGAAGGGGACGCCGCGGACGCAGCGTCCCCCCGGTTCACGATGCTTCTCAGTCAAAGGACTTCACCTTGCGCACCACGTCCATAATGGTGCCGTCGCGGGCTTCGATGATGCCCACGATGCGCTCGTCGAATTCCACCGGCTCCGGCTCGCCCACGATGGCGTAGGCCGTGTCGCGCAGCTCCTCAATGGTCACGAGGGGGACGCAGTCCGCCTTTTGCAGGGCCTCCAGCAGGTCGTGACGGTTGGGATTCACCGCCACGCCGTAGTCGGTGACCACCACGTCCACGCTCTCGCCGGGGGTGGTGACGGTGGTGACGTTGGAGCAGATGGCAGGGATGCGCCCCTGAAGCAGCGGGCAGATGACGATGGTGCATTTGGCGCCCTGGGCCGTATCGGGATGGCCGCCCTGGGCGCCGGTGATAACGCCGTCGGAGCCCACCACCACATTGCAGTTGAAGTGGACGTCCACCTCCAGGGAGGCCAGGATCACATAGTCCAGCCGGTTGACGAAGGCGCCCTTGTTGAAGGGGTTGGCGTAGGCGCCGGCGGTGATGCGGTGGTGCGCGGGGTTGATGACGTTGGACACCGCGTCCAGGTCAAAGGCCTGGGTGTCCATCAACACCCGCACCATGCCCCGGTCCAGCAGGTCGCACATGGGCTTGGTCAGGCCGCCCACGCCGAAGCCCATTTTGATGCCGCGCTCCTCCATGATCTTGGTCAGCGAGATGGTGCTGGCGATGGAGGCGCCGCCCACGCCGGTCTGGTAGGAGAAGCCATCCTTGAAATAGGGCGTATTCACCACGACCTGGGTGCAGTATTCCGCCATCATCAGCTTGCGCTGATCGGTGGTGGGCTTGGCGGCGCCGGTGGCGATCTTCTCCGGAATGCCGATGGCGTCCACCACGCACACATAATCCACCTTGGTCATGGAGATGTGGGCAGGGAAGTTGGGGAAGGGCACCAGGCAGTCCGTGATGGCCACCACGTATTCCGCCTGGTCGCCGTCGATGTGCGAATAGCTCAGCACGCCGCAGTTGGTCTTGCCGCCGATGCCGCGCAGGTTGCCGTAATCGTCGGAGGTGGGTGCGCCGATGAAGGCGATGTCCACCCGTGTCTCGCCGGTCATCAGCGAGCGCACGCGGCCGCCGTGGCTGCGCATGATGGCCAGCCCCTTCAGCTTGCCCGCGGAGATGGCCTGGCCGATCTTGCCGCGCACGCCGGAGGCCTCGATGCGGGTGATGGTGCCGTCCTCGATCATGGGCACCAGCGGATCGTGGGCCTTGCCCAGGGAGGTGGCGGCCAGGGTGATGTTCTTGAGGCCCATCTTGTGGATCTCCTCCATCACCATATTGACGATCAGGTCGCCCTCGCGGAAGTGGTGATGAAAGCTGATGGTCATGCCGCTGTGGGCCCGGCAGCGGACCAGGGCCTCGTGGATGTCCTTCACGAGCTTGCTGTGGGTGTTTTCCATCATCGGACGGATGATCGGCCCCTGCCGCCGGAAGGGCACGCCGTTTTTATAGAGGTTGCCCTGGAAGGGTTCTTTTCCCGTTGCCCGGAGGATCTCATCCGGGATATCTCTTCCGACTGCATTGATCATATCACAAATCCCCCTTATAAACCCGGCTGGCCTTGGCCAGGGCCAGGGTGCGCTTGGCGCCCGCATAGAAGGCAATGTCGATCATTTTGCCGTCCACGGTGAACACGCCGATGCCCTGGGCCCGCTTGGCGTCGATCTCCCGGACGACCTTCTCGGCAAAGAGGATGTCCTTGGCCTTGGGCGTGTAGACGTCGTGGACAATGGGGATCTGGCGGGGATTGATGATGCTCTTGCCGTCAAAGCCCATGGCGTGGATCGTCTCCACGTCCTTGCGGAAGCCGTCCATGTCGTCCAGATTGGTATATACGGTGTCGAAGCACTGCACTCCCGCCGCCCGGGCGGCAATGATCATGTGCTGGCGGGCGCCCATGAGCTCCACGCCGGTGCCGGAGATGGTGGTTTGCAGGTCCTTGGTATAGTCGCCGCCGGACAGGGCGATGCCGAACAGGCGGGGGGAGGCCTGGCAGACCTCATAGGCGTTCATGACGCCCTTGGCGGATTCCAGCGCCGCCATGATGAGGGTGCGGCCGGGCTCTATGCCGAACTCCCGCTCCGCGGCCTCCACGGCGGCCTCCACCCGGTGCACGTCCTCGGCGGTCTCCGTCTTGGGGATGCGGATGGAGTCGCAGCCGCCGGCCACCGCGCAGCGGATATCCTCGCCCCACAGGTCGGTGTCCAGACCGTTGATGCGCACCACCCGCTCCACGCCGCGATAGTCGATCTCCCGCAGGGCGTGGAAGAGGGAATAGCGGGCCGCGTCCTTCTCGCGCTCGGCCACGGCGTCCTCCAGATCCAGCATGATGGAGTCCGGGGCATAGATATAGGGGTCCTTGATGAGGGCGGGCTTCTGGCAGTTCAGGAACATCATGCTCCTGCGCAGCCGCTTCAGATTCGGATTCATTGAATGGCACCTCCCCACGGCAGGGCGTCGCGGATATCGTTCGAACGATAGACCGCGCATTCCACCCTGGCCTTGATGGTGCAGTCCAGAGCGCCCTTGTCCACCACGGTCACCCGGGCGTCCGTCACATCAAGTCGCGCCAGGGTCTCGCTGATCACCTTGCGGATCTGCTTGCCGTACTGACGGATCACGGTGCTGTCCAGCTCGAGCTCCAGCTGGCCCCGGCCCGGCTCTACCGTAACCATGCAGTCGCTGGATTCCAGCGTGCCCGCGACGGCGGGTTTTGTGATTTGCATGTCGTTTCTCTCCCTCCTGATCCTGTCGGAGTCTTCTTTCGTTGCGGCGGATGCAGCGCGCCGGCGGATCGGGACGCGGCTGCGCGGATATGCAGTTTCTATCAGACATTATAGCAAATTTTTGACGGGAGATAAATAGGAAATTTAGATTATTTCCATAAAAATGTGACGCCCGCACCGATGACGATGCGCAATGGCGGCGCCCGAGAAGGGACCTGGGAAAATTCTGTATTGAATAATAGTCGCCGTTGGAGTATCATCAAGGAAGGACACGCGGCGCGTTTGCGCCGGAAGGGGAGACACACGATGAGATTTCGGCATACGCACCGGCCGGGCTTCTGGCTGGGCTTCATCGACTTTTTCACCGCCGGAGTGTTCTTCCTGTTCTACATGCCGCTGGGCGGACTGCAGGCGGAATTGGACGCCATCCTCGGGCGCAGGACCATGCGATATGCGGTGGCCTACCTTCTGGGCATTCCCACGCTGTTCGTCTATCCGCTGCTCTGGATGGCCCGGATCGCCGGGGAGCTGAAGGACAGGGCGGTCGCGCTCGGGATCCCAGGCCCCCACACTTCCTGGATGCATATGTTCGGGTGGAATGTCTTCGGCCTGCTCCTGTGCGGGCCGATGATCGCGACCCATCGTTTTTTTGACACACTGAACAAAATCGAAACAGAACTCAACAAACGCGCTTCAAGCGAAAAAGATAGAGAGGTAACGCCATGATCATCAAAAACGCACTCATCCATGACGCGATCCGGGAAACGCCCTACCGGGGGGATCTCGTCATTGAAAACGGAAAGCTGGTTTCCGTGGGCGGGGACGCCGGCGGGGCGGGGGAAATCCTGGACGCCGCGGGCCTGCATGCCTATCCCGGCTTCGTGGACGCCCACAGCCACATCGGCCTGGATTCCTACGGCGGACCCACGGGCATGACCTACGATTACAATGAGATGAACGACATCCTCTGCCCCCAGCTCCGGGGCCTGGACAGCTATCATCCCATGGACGCCGCCATTCCCATGGCCCTGGCCGGGGGCGTGACCACCGTCGCCGCCGGGCCGGGCTCGGCGAACGTGCTGGGCGGGACCTTCTTCGCGGTCAAGCTCTACGGCCGTACCGTGGATGCGGCGATGCTCCGTCCCTCTGTCGCCATGAAGTGCGCCTTCGGTGAAAACCCGAAGCGCTGTTATCGGGACAAGTGCGATTCCGCGCGCATGACCACGGCGGCGAAGCTCCGGCAGATCCTGTTCGAGGCGCGGGACTATCTGCAGCGCAAGGAAGCAGCGGGGGATGATCTGTCGAAGCTGCCGCGGTTTGATATGAAGCTGGAGGCCTTGCTCCCGGTGCTGAAGCGGGAGATCCCCCTCAAGGCCCACGCCCACCGCAGCGATGACATCATGACCGCCATCCGCATCGCGAAGGAATTCAATCTGAAGATCACCATCGAGCACTGCACGGAGGGCCATCTGATCGTCGATGAGCTCAAGGCCGCGGGCGTTCCCGTGGCGGTGGGACCGACGCTGTCCAATGCCACCAAGCCGGAGCTTCTGAACAAGTCCTGGACCACGCCGGGCATCCTGGCTGCCGCGGGCATCCCGGTTTCCATCATCACAGATGCGCCGGTCATCCCTCAGCAGTACCTGAGCCTGTGCGCCGGCATGGCGGTGAAGGCGGGCATGGATCCCTTCCAGGCCCTGCAGGCCATCACCATCCATCCCGCCCGCCACATCGGTGTGGACGACCGGGTGGGCAGCCTGGAGCCGGGCAAGGACGCCGACATCGTGCTGACAGACGGCGATCCCCTGGTCAGCGATACCGTCGTGAAGTATGTGCTCGTGGATGGAAAGGTGCTGGTCAAGGCATAAGCGCGGCGCCATTGGGATCAGCGGCGCCGGGAAAGGAGCAGACGATGTGTACAAGCATTGCAGTCAATCGGAAAAAGACCATCGTGGGGTGGAATCTGGATCTGCTGGACATGGTCTGGCGGGTCCGGCCCTCGGAAGACGGCGTCTTCATCGAGGTGGATGACGCGACAGAGGGCTGGCTTCCGCTGTTCGGGGCCAATGCCCGGGGGGATTTCGTGGGCATGCCCACCTGCTGGCCCTATGACGGGCGCAGCGACCCCGCGGGGGAGGGAGAGAATATCATTCTGCTGGACATCGATCTGCTGCTGCAAAAAAAGACCCTGGCACAGATCCGGCAGATCGCAGAGCGGCGGCCGGTGTACAGCGTCCCGGGTGTGACCTTCATGGGAGCCCTGTCCGACGCCGCGGGCAATGTTCTGCACATCATCCCCGGGCAGGGGAGCCGGTACTATGAAAGGCCGGATCATCAGATCCTCACCAATTTCTCCCCCTTTAAGGGCAATTCGGAGCAGCATCCCTGGATGGGCTGGGATCGCTATCGGAGGGCGGAGGCGATGGTGCAGTCCGCCGGGGAGGACTTCGGCGTGGACGACTGCTTCCGCATCCTGCGCGCGACGGCCCAGGAGGTCTGCCCCACGGTGGTTTCCATGGTATTCGATGTGGCTGAGCGGACGGTATACTGGTGCGAAAACCGGCAGTGGGACCGGATCCGGACGCAGAAGCTGGATGAAAACGCGGCGAAGGGAGGGAAAGCCCGTGGCCTTTGATTTCAAAAAAGAGTATCGGGACCTCTACATGCCGAAGGACCGGCCGGAGATCGTGCAGGTCCCGCGGGCAAGCTACATTGCCGTGCGCGGCGCAGGGGATCCGAATGAAGCCGGCGGCGCCTATCAGCAGGCCATCAGCGTGCTGTATGCCGTGGCCTACACCCTGAAGATGAGCTATAAAACCGATCACCGGATCGAGGGCTTCTATGAGTATGTCGTCCCGCCGCTGGAGGGCTTCTGGCGGCAGGCGGACGGCGGGAGCGTGGACTACGGGAACAAGGCGGCTTTCCGCTGGATCTCCGTGATCCGCCTGCCGGAGTTTGTCGCCGAGGCGGATTTTGCCTGGGCGGTGGAGACGGCGGAACGGAAGAAAAAGCTGGATTGCTCCCGTGCGGAGCTTCTGACGGTGGAGGAGGGCCTGTGCGTGCAGATCATGCACCGCGGCCCCTTTGACGACGAGCCCGCCACGGTGGCGCGGATGGAGGAATTCCTGGCGCGCAGCGGCTATCGGACCGATTTCAGTGAGGCCAGGCAGCACCACGAGATCTATCTCTCCGATCCCCGCAAGGTCCCGCCGGAGAAGTGGAAAACCGTCATCCGGCATCCGATCCGGGCGGAACAGGAGGGAATATGAACAAAAACATTGCCTATTGCGGCCTCGACTGCGGAAGCTGTCAGGCCCGCATCGCCACCGCCCGTGACGATCAGGCCATGCGCGAAGCGGTGGCGAAGCTCTGGTCGGAGCTCAACGGCGTGGAGATCACGCCGGAGATGATCGCCTGCGAGGGCTGCAGGGCGGAGGGCGTGAAGACGCCCTACTGCGAGTCGCTCTGCCCCATCCGGCTGTGCGCCGCGGCCCGCGCCGTGGAGACCTGCGGAGCCTGCGCGGAAGCCGGGCGCTGCGAAAAGCTCGCCATGATCGTGAATAACAATACAGAAGCCCGCCGCAATCTGGGACTGCCGGATCCGCGCGGGACAGGAGGGATCGTATGAGATACAGGACCCTGGGAAACACCGGCTTGCAAGTCAGTGAGATCGGCTTCGGCGGAGAATGGCTGGAGCGGCATCCTGTGGAGGAATCCGTGGCGCTGCTGCGCTATGCCCATGACAGGGGCATAAACATCGTCGACTGCTGGATGGCGGACCCGAAATCCAGAGATATCATCGGCAAGGCCATGGAGGGCTGCCGGGAGAGCTGGATCGTGCAGGGCCACATCGGCTCCACCTGGCAGGACGGGCAGTATGTCCGCACCCGGGATATGGCCGCCGTTCGCCCCGCCTTTGAGGATCTGCTGCGCCGTCTCGGCACGGATTATATCGACCTGGGCATGATCCACTATGTGGACGCCCTCGAGGAATGGGAAATGTGCATGCGCTCGGAGTATCTCGACTATGTCCGCGCCCTGCATCGGGACGGCACGATCCGCCACATCGGCCTGTCCACCCACAATCCCCGCATCGCGAAGCTGGCCGCGGAGAGCGGCTTCGTGGAGATGATCCTCTTCTCCATCAACCCGGCCTTCGATATGCGGCCTGCCACGGAGGACCTGGACAGCATGTTCGGCGAATACGACGCGTCTCTGTCCGGCATCGACCCGGAGCGCTCGGCCCTGTACCGGCTGTGCGAGGAGAAGGGCGTGGGGCTGACGGTGATGAAGGGCTTCTTCGGCGGACGACTGTTCGACGCAAAGACTTCCCCCTTCGGCACGGCGTTTACCCCGGTGCAGTGCATCCATTATGCCCTGACCCGGCCGGGCGTCTGCTCCATCCTCTGCGGCTATGACACCACCGACCAGGTGGATGCGGCTCTGGCTTACGAGACCGCCGCGGACGATGAGAAGGATTATGCCAGCGTGATCGCTACGGCGCCGCTGCATTCCTATCGGGGCCAGTGCACCTACTGCGGCCACTGCAGGCCCTGCCCCATGGAAATCGACATCGCCATGGTGAATAAATTCTACGATCTTGCCGTGCAGCAGCCGGCGGTGCCGGAGAGCGTGCAGGCCCACTACGAGGCTCTGGGCGTCACCGCCTCGGCGTGCATCGGCTGCCGGAGCTGCGAGAGCCGCTGCCCCTTCGGTGTGGAAATCGCCGCGCGCATGGAGCGTACGGCGGAGCTGTTCGGTATGTAAGCGGAAAAGGAGGCGCAAATGCAGTTTATCATTATCGCCCATGACGGCCCCGGCATGCTGGACCGACGGATGGCCGTCCGGGCCCGTCATCTGGAGAACTTGGGCACGATCCGGGGCAAGGTTCTGTGCGCCGGCGGTCTGCTGGACGACGCGGGGCGCATGATGGGCTCCGCCCTGGTGCTGGATGTGGAAAGCCGCGCGGACCTCGAAGCCTATCTGGCCGACGAGCCCTACATTCTGGAGGGCGTCTGGGAGCGCGTCGAGGTCACGCCCATGAACGTGGTCCTGCTGGACGGCGGGAAAATCGGAAAATAACGGGGAGGACGCCATGAAAATCGCGGTCAGATACTATACGAAAACAGGGAACACCAAGCGGCTTGCCGAAGCCGTCGCGGCGGCGGTGGGCGTGCAGGCGCTGCCCATCAGCGTCCCCGTCACTGAGCCGGTGGATCTGCTGTTCCTGGGAAATTCCTACTATGCCTTCACCATTGATCCGGAGGTGCGCGCCTTCATCCGCACCCTGGACAGGAAAACCGTGGGCAAGCTGGTGAATTTCGGCACGGCGGCCATGCTGAATTCCACCTATAAGAAGGTCAAGGCCGAGGCCGACCGGGTGGGGATCCCCATGGATCCCCGGGAGTTCCACTGCCGGGGCCAGTTCAAGAGCGCCCACAAGGGGCGGCCCAACGAGGAGGACCTCCGCGCCGCCGCGGCCTTCGCCAGGCAGGTCGCGGAAACATGATAGGGAAAACCAAAGAAGACGTGATGCAAAATGCGCGGTCATTGCGAGGCGGGTGAGTCCACCGCCTGCAATGACCGCGCATTTTGCGCAGGCCTTTTGCCCCGGCATGCTACCGGGCAAAATCGGCCCGGATCTGATTCAAAAAGCGTTCTGCGATGGGGGTGAAGGTCTGGTAACGGTTCCAGACCAGGTACAGCCGGATCTCCAGCCGGGGGAACAGGGGAAGGAAGACCATGCCGCTGTCCGGGCCGACGTCGATCAGATGCGCAAAGGTCAGCAGGCAGCCCAGGCCCTCCCGGGCGAACATGGCGCCGTTGTAGGCCAGGCGGAAGGAGCCCTCCAGCCGGAGGGCGTCAAAGGCGTCTCCGGCCCAGGGGCGGATATCGTTCTGCCAGCTCTGCTCGGAGCAGAACAGGGGCAGTCCTGCCAGATCCTGCACCGTGACGGCCGGCTGCCGCGCCAGCGGATGGGTCCGCGGAACGACGAGGCCGAACCGGTCCGTCTCCGGAAATTCGATGGAATGATACCTGGCAGGATCCGGCGTGCTGGCGAGCACCGCGAAATCCAAAAGCCCCTTGTCGAGCTTTTCCGTCACCTGCTCGGTGTCGCCGCTGGTGATATGATAGCGCAGGGCGGGGCAGGTCCGCTTCAAGGCGAGGATCGCCCGGGCAAGGTGCCGGATCTGATAGGATTCCGCCAGACCGAAGTAGATCTCGCCGCCGTCGACGTCGTCCAGGGACAGAAACTCATGCTCGATCTTGTCCGCCATGGAGATGAGATCCGCCGCCCGGTCCCGCAGCAGAGCGCCCTCGTCGGTGAGAGAGATACTGAAGCTGTGGCGGGTGAAGAGCTTCTTGCCCAGCTCGTCCTCCAGGCTGCGCAGGGCCTTGGACAGGGTGGGCTGGGTCACATGCAGCAGCTCCGCCGCCCGGGTCATGTTTTCCTCCCGGGCCACGGCCAGAAAATAGCGCAGGGTACGGATTTCCATGGCGTTTGCCTCCTGTTATGCAAAAATAGAATAACATGATATTCATTATAACCATTTGCGCGCCGCCTGTCAATGTGTTATGCTGTACACGCAAGAAAACCCAAGGAGCGCAGACATGGAGCAGCAGCTGGAGCAGATTTGTATGACCCTTCGCGACGCCGGATGCACAGAGACGGAGATCACCGGCGCCTGCACAGTCTACCGGACCGGAAGCCGGGCAGCCCTGCTGCGATACCTGCGCCAATGCCGGTACAGCCGCATGGAGGAGCTCCACGAGAGCCAGCGGCATGTGGACCTGCTGGATTTTCTGATCCGTCAGACACAAAAAACGACACAATCATCTGTTTAGGAGGATAATGATCATGATGCAACCCCAGGAACTCAAGCTCACCCGCCGCTGGGACAAGACCTTCCCCAAGAGCGAGAAGGTCCGCCACAGCAAGGTCACCTTCGTCAATCGCTATGGCATCACCCTGGCGGCGGACCTCTATATGCCCAAGGGCGCGCGGGGCAAGCTGCCCGCCATCGCCGTCTCCGGCCCCTTCGGCGCGGTGAAGGAGCAGAGCTCCGGCCTCTATGCCCAGACCCTGGCCGAGCGCGGCTACCTGACCCTGGCCTTCGATCCCTCCTTCACCGGAGAGAGCGGCGGTGAGCCCCGTTACATGGCTTCGCCGGATATCAACACCGAGGACTTCATGGCGGCGGTGGATTATCTCAGCCTTCATGCCAACGTGGATCCCGAGCGCATCGGCATCCTGGGCATCTGCGGCTGGGGCGGCATGGCGCTGAACGCCGCGGCCCTGGATACCCGTGTGAAGGCCACCGTTGCTTCCACGATGTATGACATGACCCGGGTCAACGCCAACGGCTACTTTGACAGCCAGAACACCGAGGAAGCCCGCTTTGCCGCCAGGCAGGCCCTTTGCGCCCAGCGCATCGAGGATTACCGGAACGGCAGCTACAAGCTGGCCGGCGGCGTGGTGGATCCCCTGCCGGAGGACGCCCCCGTCTTTGTCAAGGATTATTATGACTACTACAAGACCCCGCGGGGTTACCACAAGCGCTCGCTGAACTCCAACGGCGGCTGGAACGTCACCGGCTGCATGAGCTTCCTCAATCAGCCGATCCTCAAGTACAGCTGCGAGATCCGCTCGGCGGTACTGATCGTCCACGGCGAAAACGCCCACTCCTGCTATTTCAGCCGTGACGCCTACAAGGACATGCTCTGCTGCAACAAATACACCGATAATAAGGAGCTGCTCATTCTGCCCGGCTGCGTCCATACGGATCTGTACGACGGCGGCGGTAAGGACGCGATCCCCTTCGATAAGCTGGACGCGTTCTATGCCGAGTATCTGAAATAATCGGTTGGCGCCATGAAGAAGCTGCTGCCATGCCTGCTGGCGATGACGCTGCTGCTGAGCGCCTGCGTGGCCGCCGCGGATACACCCGCCCCGCGGCAGGCGCAGGACGGCGCCTTCACCGACGTGCCCGAAGGCGCGTTCTATGCCGAGGCGGTCCGCTGGGCGGTGGAGCGCGGCGTCACCAACGGCACCGCCCCCGACGCCTTCAGCCCCGCCGCAGACTGCACCCGGGGCCAGATCGTCACCTTTCTCCACCGTGACGCCGGCACGCCGACGGCGTCGGAGGGGCAGGAGAACCCCTTTGCGGACGTCGCTCCCGGCGCCTACTACGCCCTGCCCGTGCGCTGGGCGGTGGAGCGGGGGATCACCCGGGGCACCGACGCCCATCACTTCAGCCCCGACGCGCCATGCACCCGGGCGCAGATCGTCACCTTCCTCCATCGGGCCGCGGGGAGTCCCGCGGCGACGGGGCGCGGCGCCTTTGCCGATGTGCCGGCGAACGCCTATTATGCCGAAGCGGTCCGCTGGGCGGTGAAGCAGGGGATCACCAAGGGCACCGGGGCGGATCGTTTCAGCCCCGACAAGGTCTGCACCCGGGCCGAGGCGGTGACCTTCCTTTACCGCATGGCTTATCTGGAGCCGCCCGCATCCGACGCCCATATTCTCGTGGCCTGCTTCTCCGCTACGGGGAAGACCGCGCCCCTGGCGAAGCGTGTTGCCGAGCTGCTGGATGCGGATTATTACGAGATCATCCCCGCCGAGCCCTATACCGAGGCTGACCTGGCCTACTATACCGACTGCCGCGCCGACCGTGAGCAGGCGGATCCCGCCGCCCGGCCCGCCATCGCCGGACGGGTGGAAAACATGGCGCAGTACGATACCGTCGTGCTGGCCCATCCCATCTGGCACGGCCAGGCCCCGAGGATCATCAGCACCTTCCTGGAGAGCTATGATCTGTCCGGGAAAACCCTCACGAGCTTCTGCACCTCCGCCTCCAGCCCTCTGGGCACCAGTGCGGAGAATCTCAAAAAGCTGACGCCGGATTCCGCCACATGGCTGGACAGCCGCCGTTTTGCCGCCGGGACGCCGGACTCGGAGCTAACCGCCTGGCTGACGGAGATCGGCCTGCTGGAAGAAGAGGAGGTACCCGCCTTGTATCTGACTGTCAACGATACCCCCGTCGAGGTGGCGTGGGAGGAGAATGAATCCGTCGACGCCCTGCTGGAGCTGGTCGCCGAAGGCCCGTTGACCATCCAGATGTCCCCCTACGGCGGCTTTGAGCAGGTGGGTCCCATCGGACGGAGCCTGCCGCGCAGCGATGTGCAGATCACCACCGAGCCCGGCGATCTGGTGCTCTATTCCGGCAATCAGATCGTTGTCTTCTACGGCTCCAATGCCTGGGCCTATACCCGCCTTGGCAGGATCCAGGGCATGGACGAGGCCGCGCTTGCGCAGCTGCTGGGCGAGGCTCCTGTCACGCTGACCATCAGCCTCGGCGACTGACCGCCCACAGACACAGTAAAATCACAAAAGCGCCGGAGCGATCCGGCGCTTTTTGTATGTCAATCCGGCATTTTTTGTGCTATAATCAGAAAAACAGCCCTTTTGAGACAGGAGGTCATCAAATGACAAAGCCCATCAAGCCGAATTACGGCGCCTTCCCCGGGGTGGACAAGCCCGCCTCGCGGATTTTCTTCGGTACGGCAAACGCCCCGATGCTCGCGGGGCAGGACGTATCGGAGCTGCTCGACGAGATGGTTTCCCTCGGCGTCAACGCCTTCGATACCGCCCGGGGCTACGGTTTGGCGGAGCGCGTCCTGGGTCAATGGATGCGGCGGCGGGGCAATCGGAAGGACCTGGTGATCCTGAGCAAATGCGGAGATCTGAAGGACGGCGTGGTCCATCTGGACCGGCAGGTCATCGAGCAGGAGCTGGCCAGGAGTCTGGAGGAGCTGGATACCGACTGCATCGACATCTATCTTCTGCACCGCGACGATCCCGCCACGCCCATCGGAGAGTACATCGACTGCCTGAACGAGCGCAAGACCGCCGGACAGATCCGCTGCTTCGGCGTATCCAACTGGACCGTGGCCAGGATCCGGGAGGCCAACGACTATGCCCGGGCCCACGGCCTGGAGGGATTCTCTGTCTCCAGCCCCCACTACGGACTGGCCGCGCAGGTGGCGGATCCCTGGGGCGGCGGCTGTGTGACTGTCTCCGGCGACAGCCATGGGGCCGACCGGGCCTGGTACAGCGGCAATCAGATGCCGGTGGTGGCCTATTCCAGCCTCAGCCGGGGCTTTTTCCGCGGCCGGTTCCGGGCCTGGGACTATGAAGGCGCCCGGCGGGCGCTGGATCCCAACGCACAGCGGGGCTATCTCAGCGAGGGCAACATGGCCCGCCTGGCCAGGGCGGAGGAGCTGGCCGCCCGGGATGGCTGCACGGTGGCCTTCATCGCCATGCGCTACGTGTTTTCCTCGTCCATGAATCTGTACGCGGTGTGCGCCACCGGCTCCGCCGATCGCATGCGCAAGAACATCGAAGCAAGCCTGCAGCCCCTGTGCGCAGCGGATGTGCGCTACCTGGAAACCGGCGATTGAGACACAGCTTTGTGGTACAGCGCAAAAAACCCGGGGATCCGTCGGATCTCCGGGCTTTTGTGTCCCGCCATGCGGCGTTTTTATACCAGATGGAGCAGCGCCAGACTCAGACCGCTGAAGATTGCCCAGGCGCGGACGCTGCGGCGATTTGTCCAGAGGGAGAAGATCGCGCAGATCACCCCGGCGGCCAGGGCGGCGATCAGCCAGGCACTCTGCAGGCGCAGGGGGGTGAAGCCGAAGCAGTCGATGTACAGCCAGAGCTTGGACCCGGCGGTGACGGCCAGCAGCAGGCTCTCGGCCAGGATGATCGTGGCGGCAGCGCGCAGGCCGCGGTGTGTCCTCGCGGACTCGCCGGCGCTGCGCAGGGCCAGCCACAGCAGGCCGAAGTTGAGCACCATCACCTTGCACAGCTCAAAAAAGCCCTGCCGGGCGTACTCGGCCACGGTGAAGCCCTTCGGAAGGGTGCGGGTGAACGCGCCGAACAGGTACTGCCCCTGCACGAAGAAGAACACGCCGTAGAGCAGGGCGAAGACCGCCAGCAGGGCGATCCACACCTTGACGGGCACCAGCCGCATCCGCTCCAGGGCAGCGCAGATCCCTTCGCCGCGCTTACGGTATTTCTGCTCCCGGCCGGCGCCGGCCACCAGACCGTAGACATAGGCCCCCACAGGAAGGCTGAGCAGCAGGCGTACCAGAAACGGCCCGAATTTGATGTGCTGCGGCTGGAACAGCGATTTTACCAGGTCGGCGAAGCCTCTGTCCGCTCTCGAGAGCAGATTTCCCGCCAGGACAAAGGCGCATGCAGCCAAAATGACAGCCAGGATCGACCAGAGGACCGTGACGCCGTCGGCCTTCTCGCGCCGCCGGGGAAAAGTACCGAGGACACGGAAGCGCAGAAAGAAGTTGGCAAAGGGATAGAGAACGGCGCCGCAGAAGGCGTCCGCGGGCAGCAGGTGGGAGGTGCGGCCCTCCATGAGCACGCCTGCCCTGCACAGGACATAATAGATCGCAAAGCCGTGCAGGAACAGCCAGGAATGCTCCTCCCAGACCTTGCCGCCGCCCCAGAGGGGCGGCAGGACGCACAGCGCCATGCACGCCAGCCAGACCCAGCGCTCCCATCCGGCGCGCACGCTCCGGTGGGTATACTCCACGCCCAGGCAGAACACCAGCGTAAAAACGGCGAACAGGATGTGGACCGTTTTCCCCTCCGCCAGGGTGGCGCAGATATAGAGAAAGGCGGCGGGATAGCTCAAAAGCGCCAGAATACGCTCTTTTGCCGTGGCGCTGAAGGCATTGCGCACAACGGCATATTGCGGCCGGACCGGTTGGCCGGTCTGCGGATCAAATCGGATCTCGTCCATAGATACCTCCTATTCCGGGTCGTCCCGGAATTCCAGAAGATCCCCGGGCTGACAGGAAAGCTCCCGGCACAGGGCCATCAGGGTGGAGAACCGGACGGCCTTGGCCTTATTGTTTTTCAAAATGGAAAGGTTGACGGGGCTGATGCCCACACGCTCGGCCAGCTCGTTCAGCCCGATCTTGCGCTTCGCCATCATCACGTCCAGATTGACAATGATCTCCATGGCCGCACCTCACACGACGAGATTCAGCTCATCGCGCATTCGCAGGGCGCTTTCAAAGGCGCTTGTCACGATGCGCACGATGGCGCCCATGAATCCGGCGCACAGGGCCAGCAGCGCCATGGGGAGGTAGTACAGCGCGCTGACCAGGGTGATGGCGGCCACGGCGAAGCAGCACCAGCTTGTGATGCGCAGATAGCGGACGCTTTCCCGGGAGAAAGCTTCGCCCTTCGTCACCAGACGCAGCAGAAGCCACAGCTCCACCACGGCGATCCAGGCGCAGACGCTGCAGGCGTAGATGGTGGACATGAACGCGATGCAGTCGCGCGTGCCGCCGTGCCCGTGGGATACGCCCAGGAACCACTTGACGATCCAGTATCCGCGGATATCCAGATATAAAAGAAGCAGCGCAAACACGATCAGACAGCCCTGGGAAAACCACAGGGTGTATTTTTTTGTCGATCTCGGCTTCAACGGGATCACCCTTTCTGCGATGTTGGTCTTAGGATAGCACGGGAACGAATGTTTGTCAACTAAAAATTAACGATAAACGATAAATACGAAATACAAGATGCAGATTCCGATATCAAGGAAAACGCAGTCTCCGACGTGTCGACGAAGACTGCGTTTTCGTTGTTTTATTACTTGACCAGCGGATCCAGCGAATCAAACTCCGGCGCGGAGAAGAAGTCACCCAGGGTGAGATCCATACCGTCGCAGATCATTTTGATCGTGGCGAGCTTGGGATTCCGGCTCTTTCCGTACAGAATATTCTTGATGCTCGACGGCGGCAATGCCGATAATGACGAAAGCTTATTGATCGTGATGTTCCGTTCATTGCACAGGCGCAGGATCCGATCTCTGACGGCGGAAGCGATATCCATGTCCATCCCTCCTGATTCTGATGCTTCAAGCATACAAAAGGTTTCTGGACAAAGTAGGCTATGCGTGCCACTATTAGGCTATGTGTAGCCTAAAGGAGGGATTCTCATGGATGAGTACAGAGTTCCGTATCTGATCCTGTTCAACCGTGTGACAGATGCGCTTGAAGTTCTGGAGCAAAGCGACGCGGCAGACGTGCGACAGATGCTGATCCGGGCGCAGCAGGAAGTGGAGGCGGATGGGCAGGAGGGGGGAGAGAACTTTTCTCCGTTGAACCGCAATAAATAGAAAAAACAGTTGATTTATCCGTGAAAACAGCGTATAATATAACTCCGACTGCGCGAAAATCACTTTTTTGCGTATCCGGGCCGAAGAACGAAGCTGTGGCAAGGTTTTTTCGGCAAAACGTAGATTTTTATTGACTAATCTTGGTCAATCTGCTATAATCACTATTTGTGTGGGCCCGGATTGCGGGCCGAAGGAGGAACGATCCATGCTTGACGAACTCAAGGGCGCCAGAAAGGTTGTCGGGATCAAGCAGCTGCGCCGTGCGCTGGGCGCCGGCAGCGTTTGCAAGGCTTTCCTGGCCGATGACGCCGATCCGCGGCTGACTGAGCCGCTGGCGGAGCTTTGCGGAGAGCTTGGCGTGGAAACCGAGCGCGTTGGCTCCATGAAGGAGCTGGGCAAGGCCGCCGGCATCGACATCGGCGCTGCCGCCGCAGGGATCCTCCGGTAACATATTTTGGTCCAAACGGAATACTTTTCCGTATTCCGGGACAATATATTCGCTGGAAACAGCAAAAATCTTAAGAAAGGAGAAACCTATGCCTACTTTTAACCAGCTGGTCAGAAAGGGCAGAGAGCAGGCCACCTTCAAGTCCACCGCTCCCGCTCTGCAGAAGGGCCTCAACACCCTGAAGAACAAGTCCACCGACCTGTCCTCCCCGCAGAAGAGAGGCGTCTGCACCGCGGTCAGAACCACGACCCCGAAGAAGCCGAACTCCGCTCTGAGAAAGATCGCCCGTGTGCGCCTCACCAACGGATACGAGGTCTCCGCCTATATCCCCGGCGTCGGCCACAACCTGCAGGAGCACTCCGTCGTGCTGATCCGCGGCGGCCGTGTCAAGGACCTGCCCGGCGTGCGTTACCACATCATCCGCGGTACGCTCGATACCCAGGGTGTGCAGGGCCGCATGCAGGCGCGCTCCAAGTACGGCGCCAAGAAGCCCAAGTCCAAGAAGAAGTAAAAACCGCTTCAAAATTGCACTACCCACGCCTTATTGCAAGGCAACGCCTTGCCAAGCGTTTTTATATATATGTATAAAACCTCTTGGCAGGCACCAACGAAGGGCTTTGTCCCTTTGAAGTACCTATGAAATCATTCTATGAAGGAGGGAAGCGAAGTGCCCAGAAGAGGTAATGTTCCCAAGAGAGAAGTATTGCCCGATCCGATTTACAATTCGGTTCTGGTAACGAAGCTCGTCAACAGCATCATGCTCGACGGCAAAAAGGGCGTAGCGCAGAAGGTCGTCTACGGCGCTTTCGATATCGTTGAGCAGAAGACCGGCAAGAACGGCCTTGAGGCCTTCCAGCAGGCGATGGAAAACATCATGCCCGCCCTGGAGGTCAAGACCCGCCGTGTCGGCGGCGCCAACTATCAGGTCCCCATCGAGGTCCGGCCCGATCGCCGTCAGACCCTCGGCCTGCGTTGGCTCACGGCCTATTCCCGCAAGCGCGGCGAAAAGACCATGAAGGAGCGTCTCGCCGGCGAGATCATGGACGCCTGCAACAATGCCGGCGCGTCCGTGAAGAAGCGCGAAGACACCCATAAGATGGCGGAAGCCAACAAGGCGTTTGCACACTTCCGCTGGTAACGGAGGCGGAATTTCATGCCGAGAGAATACGCACTTGAGAATACCCGAAATATCGGTATCATGGCGCATATCGATGCAGGCAAGACCACGACCACGGAGCGCATCCTGTTCTATACCGGCCGCACCTACAAGCTGGGTGAGACCCATGAGGGCAGCGCGACCATGGACTGGATGGCCCAGGAGCAGGAGCGCGGCATCACCATCACGTCTGCCGCCACCACGTGCTTCTGGAACGGCTGCCGCATCAATATCATCGACACCCCGGGCCATGTGGATTTCACCGTAGAGGTGGAGCGCAGCCTGCGCGTGCTCGACGGCTCCGTCACGGTGCTGTGCGCCAAGGGCGGCGTTGAGCCCCAGACCGAGACCGTCTGGCGCCAGGCCGATAAATACAATGTACCCCGGATGGTATACGTCAACAAGATGGATATCATGGGCGCGGATTATTTCAACGTTCTCAAAATGATGCGCGACCGGCTGAGATGCAACGCTGTACCGATCCAGCTGCCCATCGGCGCCGAAGCCGAGTTCAAGGGCGTCATTGATCTCGTCAAGATGAAGGCATATGTCTTCTACGACGAGCTGGGAAAGGACTTCCGCGAGGAGCCCATTCCCGAAGACATGCAGGACCTTGCGCAGGAGTACCGGGAAAAGCTCATCGAGGCTGTGTCCGACGAGGACGACGGGATCATGGAGCTGTTCCTGGAAGGAGAGGACGTGCCCGAGGATATGATCCGCGCGGCCATCCGCAAGGCCACCATCGGCGTGCGCATGGTGCCTGTCACCTGCGGCACCTCCTACCGCAACAAGGGCGTGCAGGAGCTGCTCGACGCCATCGTGGCCTACATGCCCTCGCCCCTGGACAAGAAGGGCATCACCGGCGTCAACCCCAAAACAGACAAGGAAGAGTTCCGTCCCGCGTCGGACGACGCGCCCTTCTCGGCGCTGGCGTTCAAGATCGCCACGGATCCCTTTGTCGGCAAGCTCTGCTTCTTCCGGGTCTATTCCGGCACCGTGGAAAAGGGCAAGACCGTGCTCAATTCCACGAAGGACAAGCGTGAGCGTATGGGCAAGATCATGCTGATGCATGCCAATCACCGCGAAGAGGTCGACAAGGTCTATTCCGGTGATATCGCCGCCGTCGTCGGTGTGCGCAACACCACCACGGGCGATACGTTCTGCGACGAGAAGCACCCCATCATTCTGGAGTCCATGGAATTCCCCGAGCCCGTCATCCGCATTGCCATCGAGCCCAAGACCAAGGCCGGTCAGGAGAAGATGGGCATTGCCCTGTCGAAGCTGGCGGAAGAGGACCCCACCTTTAAATACTACACCGATACCGAAACCGGCCAGACCATCATCGCCGGCATGGGCGAGCTCCACCTGGAGATCATCGTGGACCGCCTGCTGCGGGAGTTCAAGGTCGAGGCCAATGTGGGCGTGCCCCAGGTCGCCTACAAGGAGACCATCCGGCAGAGCGCCGACGTGGAGACCCGCTATGTCCGCCAGACCGGCGGCAAGGGCCAGTATGCCCACGTCAAGCTCATCGTCGAGCCCAACGAGTCCGGCAAGGGCTACGAGTTCATCGACAAGGTGGTGGGCGGCGCGGTGCCCAAGGAGTTTATTCCGGCGGTCAACGCCGGCATCCAGGGCGCGATGCAGTCCGGTATCCTCGCGGGCTACCCCGTGGTGGATATCAAGGCCACGCTGTACGACGGCTCGGCCCATGAGGTCGACTCCTCGGAGCTGGCCTTCAAGATCGCCGGCTCCATGGCCTTCCGCGACGCCTGCAAGAAGGCGCAGCCGGTCATCCTGGAGCCCATCATGAAGGTGTCGGTCATTGTCCCGGAGGAATACACCGGCGACGTCATCGGCGACATTTCCGCCCGCCGCGGCAGCGTGCTCGGCATGATCCCGCGGCTCGGCTCGTCCCAGATCGATGCCAATGTGCCCCTGAGCGAAATGTTCGGCTACGCCACGGACCTGCGCTCCAAGACCCAGGGCCGAGGCCAGTACGCGATGGAGCCCAGCCACTACATTGAACTGCCGAAGGGCCTTCAGGACGAAATTGTTTCCAAAAGAGGCTATCATATGTAATTTTTTACTTGTGTTTCCGCAGGTTTTGTTGTATAGTGATAGCAAGCACGTTTTTTGTGATCTATTTTAACTTATTTATAATTGCTACAGGAGGAAAATCTAATGGCAAAGCAAAAGTTTATCAAGGATAAGCCCCATGTAAACATCGGCACCATCGGTCACATCGACCATGGCAAGACCACCCTCACCGCCGCTATCACCAAGGTTCTCTCCATGAGCGACCCCAACTCCGCTGACTTCGTGGACTATGCCTCTATCGACAAGGCTCCCGAAGAGCGTGAGCGTGGCATCACCATTAATACCGCCCACGTTGAGTATCAGACCGACGACCGCATTGGCCTGAACGGCGAGCAGATCAAGGGCCGCCACTATGCCCACGTTGACTGCCCGGGCCATGCCGACTATATCAAGAACATGATCACCGGCGCTGCCCAGATGGACGGCGCGATCCTGGTCATCGCCGCTTCCGACGGCCCCATGGCTCAGACCAGAGAGCATCTGCTGCTGGCCCGCCAGGTTAACGTTCCTTCCGTTCTCGTCTTCCTGAACAAGGTTGACCAGGTCGACGACGAAGAGCTCCTCGAGCTCGTCGAGATGGAAGTCCGCGAGACTCTGGACTTCTACGGCTTCCCCGGCGACGACACCCCCATCATCCGCGGCTCCGCTCTGAACGCTCTGGCTTCCGAATCCAAGGATCCCAAAGCTCCTGAGTATGCCTGCATCTGGGAACTCATGGATGCCGTTGACACCTGGATCCCCACCCCCGACCGCAAGGCCGATATGCCCTTCCTGATGCCCGTTGAGGACGTCTTCACCATCTCCGGCCGCGGCACCGTCGCCACCGGCAGAGTCGAGCGCGGCATCATCAAGAAGAATGAGCCCGTCGAGATCGTCGGCCTCATGGACGAGAAGCGCTCCACCGTCGTTACCGACATCGAGATGTTCCACAAGCTGATGGACTACGCCGAAGCCGGCGACAACATCGGCGCTCTGCTCCGCGGCATCGACAAGAAGTCCATCGAGCGTGGCCAGGTCCTGGCGAAGCCCGGTTCCATTCATCCCCACACCAAGTTCACCGGCCAGGTCTACGTCCTGTCCAAGGAAGAGGGCGGCCGTCATACCCCGTTCTTCAACAACTATCGTCCGCAGTTCTACTTCAGAACCACCGACGTCACCGGCATCATCACCCTGCCCGAGGGCGTTGAGATGTGCATGCCCGGCGACAACATCGACATGAACGTCGAGCTGATCACCCCGATCGCCATCGAGAACGGCCTTCGCTTCGCTATCCGCGAGGGCGGCCGTACCGTCGGCTCCGGTGTCGTTATCGCCATCAACGAGGACTGATCCTCCAATAATCCACACCATCAAGGGGCTGCCCCATTCCGGAGCAGCCCCTTCGGTTGTCATTTTGAGCGGCTGCGGCATACAATGGGCCGGAGGTGGTCCCATGGCGGTCCTGCTGGCCGTGCTGACGGTCATCGCGTTTTTCGCCGCGGAATGGTTCGTTCGCGCGGCGCTGCTCATGCCCCTGCCGGAGGATGTGCGATGCGTCTTTTCCCTGAACGACGCAACCGAGCCGAAGCTGGAGGCCTGTGTGCGGGGCTTCCGGTTTCTGAGAAGGCATGGCCTGGTCCGGGGCGATCTGATCCTGGAGCTGGGGGCGGCGTCAGAGCATACCCGCCGCGCCGCGCAGATCCTGGCCCGGCGGGGCGATATCAAGGTCATAGAGAAAGAGGAGTAACCATGGAGGAGCTGGAGCTGCTGCAGGGCACTGTTTGCGCCATTGTGTTTCAAAATACCGAGAACGGTTATACAGTGCTGAAGCTGGACAGCGAGGAGAGCGGCGTGGTCACCGTGGTGGGCGTCATCCCCCTGGTGCGCGCCGGCGAACGCCTGCTGATCTCCGGCAAATGGCAGTCCCATGCCCAGTACGGCCGCCAGTTCAGCGCGGAGTTCCTGGAGCGGCTCATGCCAGAGACTGCCCAGCAGATCCTGGCCTACCTGTCCTCCCGGGCGGTGAAGGGCATCGGCCCCAGAACGGCGGCGAAAATCGTCGAGCGCTTCGGCGAGCAGTCCCTGGAGATCCTGGAGCATCAGCCGGAGCGGCTGACGGAGATCTCCGGGATCTCGCCGAAGAAGGCGCAGGAAATGAGCGAATCCTTCGTCAAACAGGCGGGGGTACGTCGGCTCATCGAGTTCCTGACGACCCACGGCCTGCGCTCCCAGCTGGCCATGCGGCTGTATCGCGTCTTCGGCGAGTATGCCGTGGATGAGATCGTATCCGATCCCTATCTTCTGACGGAGTCCCGATTCGGCGCGAGCTTTGCCGAGACCGACGCCTTTGCGCTGGAGCTGGGCGTCGAGGCGGACGACAGCCGCCGCGTGGAGGCAGGGACCCTGTTTGAGCTCAGTCACAATCTTGGCAACGGCCATGTCTTCCTGCCCGCGGACAAGCTCATCATCGCCACCGCCCAGATGCTGGGGGTGGGGGAGAGCGACGTCGCCGCGGCGATCGACCGTCTGCACGGGTCCGGGCGCCTGGTGCGCACCGCCCTGGGACGTCTGGACGTCTGCTATCTGCCGGAATACTACGAGGCGGAGACCGAGGTGGCCCGGCGCCTGCGCGCCATGGCCGACCGCCGTCCGCGCCCGGACCGGCGTCTGGAGAAAACCATCGCCGCAGTGGAGCGCAGCCGCGGCATCCGCTATGCCGCCCAGCAGCGAGAAGCCATCGCCGCGGCTGCCACCCATCAGATCCTGCTGTTGACCGGCGGCCCCGGCACCGGCAAGACCACCACCCTGGCGGGCATCCTGGCTCTGTTTGACGAGCTGGGAAAGAAAACCCTGCTCACCGCCCCCACCGGGCGGGCGGCGAAGCGCATCAGCGAGCTCACCGGCCGGCCCGCCGCCACGATCCACCGCCTTCTGGAGGCCCAGATCCAGCCGGAGACCGGCCTCATGGCCTTCACCCACGATGAAACCGACCCGCTGGAGTGCGACGCGCTGATCGTGGACGAGACCTCCATGGTGGATCTTCTGCTGATGCAGAGCCTTCTGTGCGCTCTGCCGGAGGAATGTACACTGATCCTGGTGGGCGACCCGGACCAGCTCCCCTCTGTGGGGGCGGGCAACGTGTTCTCCGACCTGATCCGCAGCGGCGCCGTGGAGACGGTGCGGCTGACGGAGGTCTTCCGCCAGGCCCGGGAGAGCCTCATCGTCATGAACGCCCACGCGGTCAACCGCGGCGAGCTGCCGCAGCTTGGCGTCCGGGATCGGGACTTCTTCTTCATCCGCAGGATGAACGGCCAGAGCCTGGTCCAGACCGTCTGCGAGCTGTGTGCCCGTCGGCTGCCGCAAAATATGGGCATCGCCGCCGGCGATATCCAGGTGCTTTCACCCACCCGGAAGGGGATCGCCGGCACCCGCAGCCTCAATGCCTGCCTGCAGGCGGCGCTCAACCCCCAGGCACCGGGTAAAAAGGAAAAAAAATATGGCGATTTTTGCTTCCGCGAGGGTGATCGAGTGATGCAAATTCGCAATAACTATGATATAATATGGAAACGGACCGACGGTACCGAGACGGGCGCCGGAGTATTCAACGGCGATATCGGCACCGTAGCGTCCATCGACCACGGCCTGGAGCAAATGACCGTGGTATTCGACGACCGGGAGGCCGTCTACGACTTCGATATGCTGGGCGAGCTGGAGTGCGCCTACGCCATGACGGTGCACAAGAGCCAGGGCAGCGAGTACCGGGCGGTGATCCTGTGCGCGGCCCAGGCCTCGCCCTATCTGCTGACCCGCAGCATCCTCTACACGGCCATCACCCGGGCCAGGGAGCTGCTGATCATCGTCGGCAGTGAGGAGGTCATCGCCGCCATGACCCAGAACGATCGTAAAACCCGCCGCTACAGCGGCCTGAAGCTGCGGCTGGAGGAGCTGCCGTGATCGCGGACCGTCTGCTGGAGCTCATCTATCCCCGCAAGTGCGTCTTCTGTACCCGCCTGCTGGCGCGGGAGGAGACGGACCTGTGCGCCGGATGCCGCGCGAACCTGCCCTATTGCCAGGGCAAGGGCAAGCGCATCCCCTTCAGCGCGGAGACCGTCGCGGTATTCTTCTATGAGGGCAACGTCCGCGAGGCGGTGCTGCGCTATAAATTCGGCGGGCAGATGCAGTATTCCCATGCCTTCGGCCGGCTGATGGCCATGCAGGTGCGCGAGCATCTGCCGGAATTTGACTGCATCTGTCATGTGCCCGTGAGCCGGGCGCGGCGCGCTTCCCGCGGCTACGACCAGGCCAGGCGCCTGGCGGAGGCGGTGGGAGCGGAGCTGGGCTGCAAGCCCCGGCAACTGCTGAAAAAGATACGAAATAACCCCGCGCAGTCCGGCATCTCCACGCCGGAGCAGCGCCGGGCAAATGTGCTCGGCGTCTACACCGTCCGGGACCGGGCAGCTGTGCGGGACCAAAGGATCCTATTGATCGACGACGTGACGACGACCGGCGCCACCCTTTCGGAGTGCTGCCGGACGCTGCTGGACGCCGGCGCGGCGCAGGTATGCTGCGCGGTGCTGGCCAGAGCCCGTCGGAATGAGGAGCAGGTGAAATCATGATACTATTTTCCAGAGATCTGGGCGTGGACCTCGGTACGTCCAATGTGGTGATCTATCAGGAGGGCAAAGGCATCGTCCTGCGCGAGCCGTCCGTGGTGGCGGTGGACAAGCTGACGGGCAAGGTGCTGCAGGTGGGCTCCGCCGCCCGCAATATGCTGGGCCGGACCCCGGGCAATGTGGTGGCCATGCGCCCCCTGCGGGAGGGCATCATCTCTGACTATGAGATGACAGAGAAGATGCTTGCCGAGTTCTTCCGCAAGATCATGCGCTATTCCGTTTTCAGACCCCGCGTGATCGTCAGCGTCCCCAGCGGCGTCAGCGGCGTGGAGGAGCGGGCGGTCATCCAGTCCGCCATGGAGGCGGGCGCACGCCGGGTCTATCTCATCGAGGAGCCCCTGGCGGCGGCGCTGGGCGCCCATCTGGACATCACCGGCCCCGACGGCCACATGATCGTGGACATCGGCGGCGGCACGACGGACATCGCCGTTCTGACCCTCAACGGCGTGGCGGTTTCCTCCTCCATCAAGACCGCCGGCGATACCTTTGACGATCTGATCGTGCGCTACTTCCGGCGCAAGCACGGAGCCGTCATCGGCGCGAACACCGCGGAGGAGGTCAAGATGAGCGTGGGCTGCGTCATGGAGCGGCCGGAGGATCCCGAGATGCAGGTGCGCGGACGGGACCTCAAAACGGGCCTGTTCAAGGATGTGGTGATCCGCTCCTCGGAGCTGCTGGACCTGCTGCGCCGGCCGGCCAAGGCCATTGCCGACGAGGTGCTGGCGGTGCTGGAGCAGACCACGCCGGAGCTGGTGGCGGATATCTCCCGCAACGGCATCATGCTGGCCGGCGGCGGCAGCCAGATCTGGGGCATGGACCGCTTCCTGGCCGAGCGCACCGAGATCCGCTGCACCGTTGCCGACGATCCCGACTCCTGCGTCGCCTACGGCTGCGGCAAGAGCCTGGAGTGGCTCAGCCACATGCAGGAGGGCGCCATCAACATCGCCCGCCGCAGACTGCTGAAGGAATAAGAAAAAAAAACCACGGCTGCCTCGGCAGCCGCGGTTTTGTTTGAGAGAAGAAAGAAGAAAAGAAAAACAAGAAAAGGAGGCAAGCAGGATCAGTTCCATCCTGCATCCTTATGATAAAAAACGCATTTGAACAATGTGTGAAGGTTTGGAAAACAAATTAAAAAATGATTGTGAATCGTTTGTAACAGCCGGTCATTCCTCCGGCGCGACGATGTCCACCGAGCCCTCGTAGAGCAGCGGCCGCAGGGTACCGTAGCTGTCGAAGCGGGTATCCCGGGAATCGGACAGGAAAACCACCTGAGTGGCGGGATTGTTGACGGTGTTGGACAGGGAGGCGATGATCTTGTCCACGTTGGCGCCGGAGACGTCCGGCACATACAGACGGCCGGCGGAGGCGTCCACGGGAAAGGCGGTGTCGGTGGTGCAGAAGGAGATGGTGAGGTTGCTGCCGATGAACGCGTTCTGCAGCTCCCGGGCGGCGTCGGCGATCAGCTCCGAGCGGGTGAGGTTGGAGGTGTAGACGATCGTGCCGGCGGTGGGGAAGTAGAAGTCGTTGAACACCACCTCCTGGAAGCCCAGCGACGACAGCTCCTTGCAGATCTGCTCCTGGTAGGAGAGCACCGTGGGCTTCTCCGGGCTGAGCCAGTTGTTCTCGTTGTCGTCGACCCAAAGCTCCCGGGACCCGCCGCTCTCCAGCCACAGCGCCAGCTCCGGATGCCCTTGGGCAAAGCTGGTGTCGGCAAAGGCGGGGATGCGGGCGATCATCGGGTAGCCGTTTCGCTTGAGGTAATCGATCAGCTCGTCCAGGGCGTCGGTATTGGCCTTTTTCATGCCGGTGATCTCTGTGTTGTAGTAGAAGTTTCCCTTGTCGTCCTTGACGTCGATCATCACGGCGTTGGAATTATCCAGGCCGCGGACAGTCTCCAGCACCAGGTCGGGATTGGTCCGCAGCATGTCGATGGTGATGTATACCCCCTTGAGCTGCTTGAGCTTGCCGTCGGCGGTCTGTTCGCTGTCCTTATATTCGATCTCCACATGGGTGACCTTCTTGTGGGGCTCGGGATCCTCGGAGGCGTCGTTCACGGGAATATCCAGAGTGGTATGGTCAAAATCCAGCTTCGCGCCCTCGGAGGTGTAGACCACGTAGCGCTGCATGTAGATAAGGAAGAAAATCATCAGCACAGCCAGGATCAGCACGCACAGGCCGATCCATTTGCCCAGGCGTTTGAGCCGGAGCCTGTGCCGGTAGGAAAGTTTTCGCATGACAAAGCCCCTCCTTCACTCAGGCCGGATGGGCGGTGACGGCGCACCAGTCGTCCAGGGTCTGCACCTCGTCGATGACCAGTCCCGCAGCTTCAATGGCGGCGCGGACCTCGTCCAGCCGGAGGTTCAGGATGCCGGAGCAAATAAACACGCCGCCCTTGGCCAGGAGCTGCGGTACGACAGCCGACAGGGGGATGATGACGTCTGCTACGATGTTGGCCAGCACCACGTCCCAGGGCCGGGCGCGGAGCTCAGCCATGAGATCCCCGTCCGCCAGGACGTTGCCGGCGCGGGATATGAAGCGGTCGGGGCCCAGACCGTTGATGGCAGCGTTCTCCCGGGCGATATCCGCGGCCATGGGGTCGATATCCACGCCGGTGGCCTCGGCCGCGCCGAGAAGCAGGGCGGCAATGGAAAGGATCCCGCTGCCGCTGCCCAGATCCAGCACCCGCTCGCCGCCCCGGACCGTCTGCTCCAGGGCCTGCAGGCACATCTGGGTGGAGGCGTGGGCGCCGGTGCCGAAGCTCATGCCCGGATCGAGGACGACGCGGATGCGATCCTCCGCATCCTCGGGCTGCAGCCATTGAGGCACCACCAGCAGGCGCTGCCCCACGGGGATGGGCTGATAGTACTGCTTCCAGCTGTTCTCCCAGTCCTCGTCGCGCACCCGCCGGCTGGACAGCGCCAGCGTGCCCGGGTCCAGCTCCGCCAGCCGTTCGCGCATGTCGGCGAGGGCACGGCGCACTTCCTGCACCTGCGCCTCGGCGGCGGGACCGTCCTCCAGGTAGACGCGGATCCGGCTCACGCCCCGCATGGAGCGGGCAAGGTCCTCGTCCACATAGTCCCAGTATTGGCGGTTTTCTTCTAAAAAGGCCTGAAAATCCGATTCATCGTCCAGGATGAAGCGGTCATAGCCCAGCATTGTCAAATTGGCCGCCACCAGGTCGATGACCTGGGGCGTGGTCTGAATGGTCAGCTCAAGCCACTGCATTGTGTGCCTCCCGAAGGTTGTTTCCTTATAGTTTACATGAACCGGGGAAGAAACACAAGAATTTTTTCGCAGGGGCTTTTTATTTTTTCCGTCCCGGTGTATAATAGAGGCTGCAAATTTGCCTTTTACCCGGCATTGTGCAGAAATCAACGCTGTTTTCGGCGATAGAAAGGGACAATCCATGGAACCCAGGATCGAACTGCTTCCCGGCGTCTATCTTCGCGCCATCCGCACCGACCGCTTCAAGACCGGCTGCATGAACATCAATTTTGTACGTCCGCTGACCGCCCAGGAGGCGCCCATGGCCGCGCTCGCGCCCAGCGTGCTGCTGAGAGGCACCCGGCGCCATCCGGATATGCGCAGCATCTCCGCCTTTCTGGATGAGCATTACGGCGCCTCCGTGGGCACCCTGATGCGAAAGAAGGGCGAGATCCTCACCACCGGCTTCTTCGCCGACTTCCCCGAAGAGGCCCTGCTGCCCCCCGGCGAGCGGGTTTTTGCTCCCGTGGCTGCATTTCTGGGCGAGCTGCTCTTTGAGCCCCGGACCGCGGCGGACTGCTTTGTGCCGGACATCTTTGAAGGGGAGAAGCGCAACCTGCTCGATACCATCGACTGGCGGCTGAACGATAAGC
This sequence comes from Oscillospiraceae bacterium, assembly GCA_902795095.1. Next base: position 3,659 of record CADBKB010000002.1, on the reverse strand, counting down.
GGACCTACAGCGTTTACCGGATGCTCCGGTCCATGTGCGCCGGAGAGGCCTACGGCGTGCCCCGCCTGGGCGAGCGCCCCGAGGCCGAGGCAATCACCTCCGCCGGCCTCTGGCAGTGGTACCGCACGATGCTGCGCACCTCCCGGGTAGAGCTGTTCTATATGGGCGCACGGCCCCGGGACGAGGTTGCCGACACTTTGCGCGCCATGCTCGAGCCCCTGGAGCGGGGCGAGCTTGCTCCCGTGGGGACCAGCGTCCTGCGCACCGCCGGACCCCTGCGGGAGGTGGAGGAGCAGCTTGATGTGCTGCAGGGAAAGCTGTGCATCGGCGCGCGCACCGGCATCACCGGCGAAGACCCGGATTATCCCGCGCTGATGCTGTTCAACGCCGTCTTCGGCGCGGGCACCACCAGCAAGCTGTTTTTGAATGTCCGCGAAAAGCTCTCGCTGTGCTATTACGCCTCGTCGGCCATTGACCGGTTCAAGGGGCTGATGATCATCTCCTCCGGCATCGAGACGGCCAATTACGAGCGGGCCAGGGATGAGATCCTCTGTCAGCTCGACGCCTGCCGGCAGGGCGACATTTCCGAAGAGGAGCTGGAGAACGCCCGGCGGGCCATCCTCAGCGCCCTGCGCGCCGCGATGGATTCCCCCGGCCGTATGGATGAATACTCCCTGGGCTGTGCTCTGGCCGGCCGGGATGTGGGCATCCCCGCGCTGATGGACGCCATCCGCGGCGTCACGAAGGACGAGATCTGCGCCGCGGCACAGAAGCTGAGCCTGGATACCGTCTATTTCCTGAAGGGAGCGAAGCAATGAATCCCATCGAATACAAGCGCCTGGACGAACGGGTGTACCGCCAGCGGCTGGACAACGGCCTGCGCCTTTGCGTGATCCCGAAGCCGGGGTTTTCCCGGAAATATGCCTTTTTCGCTGTAAACTACGGCTCCATCGACACCGCCTTCACCCTGGAGGGCAGGCGCATGCGCACCCCCGACGGCGTGGCCCACTATCTTGAGCACAAGACCTTCGACACCGAGCGGGGCAACGCCCTGCAGATCTTCGCCGCCCGGGGCGCCAGCCCCAATGCCTTCACCGGCTACTCCATGACGGCCTATTATTTCGACTGCACCGAGGATTTTGACGAGAATCTGCGCCTGCTGCTGGAGTTCGTTACCGAGCCCTGCTACACCGAGCAGAGCGTGCAGAAGGAACGGGGCATCATCGAGCAGGAGATCCGCATCTATGAGGACAGCGCCGAATCCCGGGTCTATGAGAATCTGTTTGCCTGCCTCTATGCCCACCATCCCGTGCGCGTACCCATTGCCGGCACCGTGGAGAGCATCCAGGCCATCACCGCCGATACGCTGAACGACTGCCACCGGGCCTTCTACACCCTGCCCAACATGATGCTGTGTGTGGTGGGCGACGTGGATCCGGAGGCGGTGCGGGACATCGCCGCCGCCCTGCGCGCCGAGACCCGGAGCGTCGGTGATCGGGACTACGGCCCCGCGGAGGCGTCCTCCCCCGCCAGGGCACGCTGCGAGACCTCCATGGAGATCGCCATGCCCACCTTCGCCGTGGGCTTCAAGGGCGCCCCCGCCGCCCCCGGCGCCGAGACCATGCGCCGGGAATTCGTGGGCGAGCTGGCGTCGGAGGTGCTCATGGGCGAGGCCTCGGAGCTCTATCAGCGTCTGTATGAGGAGGGGCTCATCGATTCCGGCTTCTCCTGCGGCTACGAGGGCCTGCCCGGCGCGGCCATGCTCACCGCCGGCGGCGACAGCCGCGATCCCGACGCGGTGTGCGCCGCCATCACAGCCGAGGCCGAGCGCATCTGCCGGGAGGGGGTGGACGAGGCCCTGTTCGCCCGGCTGAAGAAGTCCGGACTCGGCCGCCGCCTGCGGGATCTGGACAGCTTTGAATCCATCTGCTATCGCCAGTGTGCCTATGCCTTCGAGGGCTGCGACTATTATTCCTTCCCCGAGGTCTACGAGGCCGTCAGCGCCGAGGATGTGCGCGCGTTCCTGTTCGAGACCGTCCGACCGGAGCAGATGGCCGTGTCAATCATTTACCCGAAAGGAGAAGCGGAATGATACTTTCAAGAATCACATTCCCCAGCGTCGGCATCAGCCTGGATCCGCCCACGGTGGCCTTCCGGCTGGGCGGCCTGACCGTCTACTGGTACGGCATCATTCTGGCCACCGGCTTCCTGCTGGGCGTGCTCTACTGCCTGAAGCGGTCGAAGGAATTCGGCATCACCGAGGATCAGATCCTCGACGGCCTGTTCATCGTCACTCCGGTGGCGATCATCTGCGCCAGGATCTATTACTGCATTTTCAACTGGTCGGAGTATGCCGACAACCCCATCTCCTGCCTGTACATCTGGGAGGGGGGCATCGCCATCTACGGCAGCCTCATCGGCGCGATCCTCATGACGATCGTCTATACCCGCTGGAAAAAGCTCCCCCTCAAGCCCATCCTGGACCTGGTGAGCCTGGGCTTCGTCATCGGCCAGTTCATCGGCCGCTGGGGCAATTTCATCAATCGCGAAGCCCACGGCGCTGTCACCGACAGCTTCCTGCGCATGGGCCTGGAGGACAGCGCCGGTAATATCACCTATTATCACCCCACGTTTTTGTATGAATCGCTGTGGAATTTCGTGGGCTTTGTGTTCCTGCACTTCTATATCAAGCGCCGGAAGTACGACGGGCAGATCTTTACCATGTATGTGGCCTGGTACGGCCTGGGGCGGGCGATCATCGAGGGCCTGCGCACCGACAGCCTGTACCTGTTCGGCACCGGCATCCGGGTCAGCCAGCTCCTGGCGGCGGTATCCTGCGCGGCAGCGACGGCGCTGCTCATCTACCGGCTCAGCAAAAGGCCGGATCCCGCCAAGCTGTATGTGAATCGGATGGCGGAAAACGTCGAATGACAAGAAAAAGATACGAAAAATTAAGGAATTGTTCACAGTCCTGCCGCCAAATCCCTACCATTTTGTTTTTCTCCGTGGTATAATTGCGCCACAAGGTTAAAAATCGCCGCCCAGGCGGCCCCGTGGAAAGGAGTTACGAAAATGGCATTTACCGATCATATCGAAACCATCCGTGGTTTTGCCACCAATGCGGCGCAGACCGCCGCCGGCAAGACGAAGAAGCTCGCCTCCATCGCCAAGGCAAACTTCGCCATTCTCGCGGAGGAGGACAAGGTGAAGAAGGCCCAGCAGGAGCTCGGCAAGGTTTACTACAAGAATTTCGTCTCCGGGGAAGAGGCGGATCTGGCTGAATACCTGCCCCTGTGCGAAAAGATCACGGAATCCCTCAAGCTCATCGAGAGTCTGAAGGCCGAGATCGAGGAGGCCAGAGGCGGCGCGGCCCCGGCAGCGCCCGCCGAGGACTTCAACATCGAGGAGGTCCCCGCGGAGGAAGCCCCCGAAGCCCCCGCCGAGGAGCCCGCGATGCCCGAAATCGTCGTGGTGGACGACGATGCACCCGCCGAAGAGTCTGCTGAATAAGAGATCATTCAATCACGCAAAGAAAGCGCCTGCTGCGAATCGCAGCAGGCGCTGAGACTGTCAAAAAACTTGGAAGGCTTCGCAATCGGAGGGAAGGAAAGTGTGAAAGGAAACCGTCAGGGTTTCCTTTCGCGTCCAATCAAACCGTT
>CADBKB010000001.1 GCA_902795095.1 Oscillospiraceae bacterium | reverse complement strand
CGTCGGCCCCTGTCCCGGAGGCGACGGCAGTCCCCACGGCGGCGCCCACCCCGGTGCCTGCCACGGCTACGCCGGAGCCCACGCCGGCCCCCACCTCCACGCCGTTGGTGATCACCCCCTCCCCGGAGCCCCGCTGGGTCCGGGGGGAGGAGAGAGTGGACTATTCCGTCCTCTCCGGCACCAAGGATCAATATGAGGTCCAGTCCGGCACATCCATGTCTGCCCCGAACGTCTCCGGCGGCTACGCCGCCCTGCTGGAAGCGGTGTGCGCGGATAACCCTGAGCTCAGCAAGGCGGAGGCCGCCGCGCTGGTCCGCAATCGCACCCTCACCACCGCCTACCCGCTGATCGCCTACGCCGACACCGACGAGGACGGGAACGATTACTATGTTCCCTACAGCCCGCGGCAGCAGGGCGCAGGCCTCATCGATCTGGCTTCGGCGTACCTCGCCACCCTCTCCATTGACGATCCTCTGGCGGAGCTGGGCGACGATCCGGAGAAAACCGGCGTATATACCATTCAGGCGGAGCTGGAAAACACCGACGACGTCCAGCGGACCTATGCGATCCGCGCGGACGTGCTGACCGACGGCGTCACAGGGGCCAACTTCGGCACCGAGGACGACCCCGACTATCATCTCTACAACACCCTGGAGCCTGTCCTTCTGGAGGAGGACGTGGAATACACCATGGACGCGCCGGAGTCTGTCACCCTGGCGCCCGGCGAGAAAAAAACCGTCACAGTCACGATCACCCTCACCGATGGGACGAAGTATGAATATCTGGATTCCTGCTTCGAAAACGGCGCCTTCATCGACGGCTATGTGTACTTTGAGGATGTGGACGGCGACTTGACCCAGCATGTCACCTTCCTCGCCTTCTACGGTGACTGGACCTCGGCTCCGATCCTGGAAACCCGCGACTGGCGCGATGTGATGGCGCTGAGCGCGGATCAGCGGGAGGAATTCGCCGATTATGTCGACTGGGAGATCGACACGGTGCCCACGGAGGCGTATCTTGTGGACGAGGAGTTCAACCCGGTGCTCTATGCCGGCGACAGCCCCCTCGGCGAGCTTGAGGCCGATGAATTCAGCGATGCGCGCATCGCCGTTTCCAACAACCCCGAATGCGCCAATGCCGCCGCCCTGTACGTGGTGCTCTCCATCATCCGCAACGCGCGGCACATCATTATGCTTGCCCGCAACGCCGAAACCGGCGAGATCTACGCTGTGGACGATACCCCCTTCTGCCAGAAGACCTATTACGACGACGAGGAGGGCTGGAGCAGCTACGCCTACTTCCTGTTTGACGGCACGGATATCTACTCCGGCGACGAGCCCGTGCCCGTGGCGGACGACACCCGGGTCGTGCTTGAATTCTATGCCAATTACCCCTACGGCGAGGACGCCCTCGGCGCCATGACGCCGGAGGAGCTGCCCGAGAAGGGCGCGCAGTATCTTGTCTACACCGTCCCCTGCGTGGTGGACGGCGCGGCACCGGTATTCGACGCCTATGAGTATGACCCGGAAACCGGCGACGTCACCGTGACCGTTTCGGACAATCAGTATCTTGCCGGCGTCTATGCCGTGGATACGGAGGGCAACGATCTGGCTGATCCGGTGCTCTTCACCGACGCCGATCCCGGCGAAACCCATACCGTCACCATCCATGTCGGTGACCAGGTGGCCTTCTACCTGGGCGCCATGGACTATGCCACCAACGAGACCAGCGAGCTTGTGGCCATCGAGCACGAGCACGACTGGAGCGATTGGGAGATCACCGTAGAGCCCACCTGCCTGACGGACGGCGAGCGGGTGCGCACCTGCGCGATCTGTACTCTGGAGCAGTCCGAGGTCATCCCCGCCGCCCCGGAGAACTGCCCCTCCATCGACTTTACCGATGTGGACCGTTCGCCGAAGAGCTGGAGCCATGCGCCCATCGACTGGGCGGTGACCAAGGGCATCACCAACGGCACCAGCGCGACGACCTTCAGCCCCGGCAAGGCCTGCACCCGCGCCGAGGCGGTCACCTTCCTCTGGCGCGCCAAGGGCTGCCCCGAGCCCACATCCGAGCTCTGCCCCTTCACCGACGTCAAGGTGGACAGCTGGTACGGCAAGGCCGTGCTCTGGGCAGTGGAGCAGGGCATCACCAACGGCACCAGCCCGACGACCTTCAGCCCGACTCTGACCTGCACCCGCGCCCAGATCGTCACCTTCCTGTGGCGGATGGAGGGTGAGCCCGAAGCCGCGTCGAAGGACAGCTTCACCGACGTCAGCGCGTCCGCCTACTACGCCGGCGCCGTGGAATGGGCGGTGGATGCGGGCGTTACCAACGGTATGAGCCCCACCACATTTGCGCCGAACAGCAACTGCACCCGTGCCCACATCGTCACCTTCCTGTGGCGCGACATTGAAAAGTAACCTGTCCCCATAAAACTGCAGCCCCGGCCATCCGGCCGGGGCTGCTTGATCTTTATCCGCGGTTTTGGTGTGATGTCCCGGCAGGCGGGACATTGCGGAGGGTCCACCGGAGAAAGATCACGATCAGAAGGATATAGCACACCGTCTTCGGCAGCATCAGCATGCCGAGCATCGGCGCCGCCCCCGCGCCCACGGCGACGGGGATATAGAACAGGAACGACAGCGTCACATACAGCCAGATCCGGCGGAAGGGTGCAACGGCGCCGCGCCTGCGATAATACAGCAGGACGATGACGCCCCCGAGGGCGATGAAGGGCAGGTTCCGCGCCACGGCCCAGCCGAGAGGGCTGCTGTTTTCGAGCCAGCCGTTCTGCGGAAAGAGGCACAGCGCCGCGCGCAGGACCGCCAGCGCCCACACCGCGGCGGTGATCCGCCGGTCCTCCGCCTCGCCGTACACCTCCAGCCAGATGTAATACATGCAAACGTAGAAGCCGGTCATGGTGACGGACGTCACCAGCTTGCCGAGGCCCAGAGCCGCGGTGAGCTCGGCGGAAGAGAAGTAGCGGATCATCCGCGGGACCAGGTGAAATGCGTCCCCGAGGCCGAGAACAAGTACCGCCAGGCCCATCAGCTTCTCCGCCCTGCTCCGGGCTCTGCGCGCGATCACGATCCCGCCGATCACCGCCAGCAGGAGATAGAGGATATCAAAAAGTGTTTCGCCGTATTTCATATGCTTCCTTCTTTCCGCCGCTCCCCGGCCGCCGGGCCGAAAACAGGCTGTTATTCCTCCTGCCCGCCGTCCTCGCTCTCCATCTGGGCCTCATATTTTTTGCCGACCTCGCGCGCGTCCTGCAGCAGGACCCCGCGCCGGATGGCGCCGCGGCCATATTTGGAGCGAAGCTCGTCCACGGCCCGGTCCAGCTTCTCCGACCGGGTCTTTTTCTCCGTCTCCTCCCGGAACAGGGAGAGCTGGGCGTAGTCCTGCTTCGTCAGATCCGTCAGGGCGATCCCCAGCAGGCGCAGGGGTGTTTTTCCGTTCCAGAGCTCGGCAAACAGCTGCTTTGCAACGGCATAAATGTCGTTGGTCACATCCGTCGGCGCCTTGAGCTTTCTCTGATGGGATTTGTTTTTAAAGTCGTTGCTGCGGATGGTCACCGCCACGCAGAATGCCCTGCAGCCGTCGGCCCGCATCCGGGCGCTCACGCTGTCTGCCAGGGCCAGCAGGATGCGGTGGGCGGTCTCGCGGTCCTCCACATCGTCCTCCAGAGTGGTGGAGATGCTGTAGCCCTTGGCCTCCTCAGGCTCCGCCAGCACCGGCGACGGATCGATCCCGTTGGCATAGCGGTGCAGGTGCCGTCCCATTTTCTGGCCGAACATCCGCTCCAGGGTCTGCTCCTGCGTGTGGGCCAGCGCGCCGATGGTTTCGATCCGGGCCTGCTTCAGCCGTTCCGCCGTGGCCTTGCCGACGGTGAACAGCTCTCCCACAGGCAGGGGCCACATTTTTTCGGCGATCTCGTCGGGATAGAGGGTATGGACCCGGTCCGGCTTCTCGAAATCGCTGGCCATCTTGGCCAGCAGCTTGTTCTCGCTGACGCCGACATTTACCGTGAAGCCCAGCGTTTCCCGGATCTCCTCCTTGATCCGGTAAGCCAGCTCCAGAGGATCCGGATAGATGCGCTCGGTATTGTTGAAATCGCAGAAGCACTCGTCGATGGACACCTGCTCCACCACCGGCGCATAGCGCCGGCACACGGCGATAAACGCCCGGGAGCACTGCACATAGAGCTTGAAATCCGGCTTCGCCAGCACCAGGTCCGGGCACTTTCGCAGCGCCAGCCCCACGGGCTCGCCGGTGGTGATGTTGTATTTCTTCGCAGGGATGGATTTTGCCAGGATGATGCCGGTGCGCTTGCTCCGGTCCCCGCCGATGGCCGAGGGGATCAGCCGCAGATCCGGCTCTCCGCGGCGCACGCGCCGGGTCGCCTCCCAGCTCAGATACGCGCTGTTCACGTCCACATGAAATATGAGCTTTCGCATGCCGCCGCCCCCTTTCGGATCCTCGCTACGGGCGGCCGGCGAGATACGCCATCTTCTGCCGCCGGTCCTCCGCCTCCAGGGAGGAGGAATTATGGATGCCTCCAAGATATTCCAGATGGTGCCGGAATTCGTGGCGCAGGATGCCCCGCAGCAGCGTGCGGGCCTCCCCGGCGTCCGCCCCGGGATAGACCCGGTCAAAGGAGCCCTTGAACAGAACGATCTGCCGCATGCCGGCGCTGACCTGATACTGACCCATGGTGTACAGATCCGGCCCGCGGGCATAGTCCGGGATCACCGTCGCCTCCGACACGATCACGCCGCCGGACAGCTCCCGAAAGAACTCCGCGGGCAGCTCGTCCAGCAGCTCGGCGACGATGCGGCGGTATTCGTCGAGGCCGATCATCGCTGCGCGTCCTCCCGGCACTTTTTCTTCTGCTGCCGCCCGGTGATCCGCAGCATCATCCCATCCGGCACCAGCCGGCGGGAAAACACCGCCAGCTTCATCCGCAGGGTGGGAACGATGACGGTCTTCCGCTTCTTCATTCCCGCCAGACACTCCGCGACGCACCGGGCCGCGGAGATGCCGGGCAGGGAGAACACCACGTCCGCGTTGTCGTTGAATTCTGTGTCCACGGGCCCGGGACACAGGCATCCCACATACACGCCGCTGCCCTGCTCCCGGAGCTCTGTGGCCACCGCCTTCGTCAGCGAGACCACATAGGCCTTGGACGCGTAATAGGCCGCCATGTACGGCCCGCCCGGCAGAAGGCCGGCGGAGGAGGCCACATTCAGGATCGAACCGGCGCCCCGGGCGTGCATCGCGCGCAGCATCTCCTTGAACAGGATGTGCATGGCAATATCATTGACCCGGACCATTGACAGCTCCCGCTCCGTATCCGTCTCGAGAAAGCTCCCCACAGCCCCGAAGCCGGCGTTGTTGATAAAAATATCTATCCGCTCGTCGGCCACCTCGTCCAGCAGCCGCCGGCACTGGGCCTCATCGGCCAGATCCGCGGTGATGATCCTGCATTCCGTGGGCAAGCTGTCGCGCAGCTGCTGCAGCCGCTGCGTTCTTCTGCCCGTCAGGATCAGACGGCAGCCCTCCGCTGCCAGGGCTTTGGCAAACTCCATGCCGATCCCGGAGGTCGCCCCGGTGATCAAGGCTGTTTTCATGGCGCTCATCCTTTCACTTTTCCTATGTTCAACATACCATAACTTACGGCATTATGCAAGCTGCGCCTGCAGCGCATCCGTTTTCTCTCGCGCCCGGCGAAAAGAACAGCGGGCCCCGGACATCGATCCGACGTCCGGGGCCCGCGTATGCGCCGTTACTTCAGCTTGAGGCCGTCCTTGAAGGCCTCCCCCACCCGCTCGGCCACACGATAATAGCCGTGGGTATAAGGGTCGAAGGCGATGGCGTCCACCTTGGTCATATCCACACGCTCGCCGTCCATGACGCCCTCGTCCGCGGTGATGCGCACGACCTTGCCGATGACGCCCACGCCGTAGTCGCCGTCCTGATACTCAAGGAACTCACACTCCAGGCACAGGGGGAATTCCAGGATGATCGGCGCGTCCACCAGCTCGGATTTTTGCGCGGTGAGGCCGCTTTTTTCAAATTTCTTTGCCTCCCGGTTGCCCGAGACAACGCCGAAGTAATCCGCCTCGACCACATGGGCGGCGTCGGCGATGCTGACCGTGAAGGCCCCGCGCGCCTTGATATTCTTCACGGTTTTGTGGGTTTCGGTCAGGTTGAGGGCCACGGTTCCGCGCTCCTGCATGGTGCCCCAGGCGGCGTTCATCACATTGACGCTGCCATCGTCGTTATAGGTGGCGACCATCAGCACCGGCATGGGGAAGATACCCTCTGTCAGATCCAGCTTTTTTCTCATGGGTTATACCTCTTTTCTTACGTTTTCCGGAGAATTGAACCCGTATCTGTTTCCATTATAAACAAATTCCCGATAAAATCAAGTCCCGGACGCAGCGAGTTGGCGCCCGGTTTCCCAAGAATTGGTTGAGAAGCAACGCGATCGGTGGTACAATAATGCTGTTCCTGCGCGTTCCCTCAAATAAACTGACAGGCGGTAACGATATGAAACAACCACACATCCGATTATCTCCGAAGCAGGTCCTGCTGGATCTTCTGACCACCGTACTGGGCACGGCGCTGATCGGCATTCCCCTGGCGATTTTTACCGTGCCCAACGACATCGCCCCGGGCGGGATCTCCGGTCTGGCCACGGCTCTGTCCCATCTGCTGCCGCGGCTCAGCGTGGGCGCCTGGACGCTGCTGCTGAACCTCCCCCTGCTGCTGGGGGCATGGCGGTTGCTGGGCCGGCACACACTGATCTATACGCTGCTGTCCGTGCCGCTGATGTCCTTCTTCATCGACTTCACGTCCTCCCTCGGCCTGGCCTATACCGGCAACACGCTGATCGCCGCCGTGTTCGGCGGAGCGATCTCCGGCGCCGGACTGGGACTGCTGTTCCTGCGGGGGATCACCTCCGGCGGCACCGACCTGGCCGCGATGATGCTGCGGCGCGCCCTGCCGAATGTGTCCAGCGGCACCCTGCTGCTGTTCATCGACGCCGCCGTTGTGGCCTTTGCGGCGGCGGTGTTCAAGAACATTGACGTCGCCATCTACTCCGCCATCGCCATCTTTGTTTCCTCAAAGATGATCGATACCATCTGCCAGGGTGTGGATTATGCCAAGGTGATCTACACCGTCACCGAGCGCGGCGAAGCGGTGGCTGCGCTTCTCAATGAGCGCACCGGCCGGGGCACCACCGTGATCCCCGCCCTGGGCGGCTATACGAAGGAGCATAAGCAGATCATCGTCACCGTGACGCGGCGGCGGGTGCTGGCCCAGACCCTGCAGCTGATCAAGCAGGCCGATCCGAACGCCTTCACCTTCGTGACCGACTCCACCGAGGTCCACGGCGAGGGCTTCCGCGCGGACTGATCCCGGGGCGGCACGGGTATGCATATTTCGAGCCCGGCCCGGTGTTCACGCAGAAAACCGGGCTGACCGGCAGACAGGCCGGAGCTTTCCCGTGGAAATGAGAAAACCATACAGGGCAGAAATGACCGCTTCGGATCTGCTCCTTCCTGTGCCAAGGCATGACTGATCATGCGTCCGGCGTCCGTGGAGCTCTTCGTATGCCGGGAACGGCCGCCTATACAAAAGACCTCTTTCGCCGTGCTGACGAAAGAGGTCTTTTGTATGGAGGTGCCACCCAGATTTGAACTGGGGAATCAGGGTTTTGCAGACCCTTGCCTTACCACTTGGCCATGGCACCGTATGAAATAAGGAACGCGCAGGCGTTCCTTATTTGTTTGGAGCGGGTGACGAGGCTCGAACTCGCTACCTCCACCTTGGCAAGGTGGCGCTCTACCGGATGAGCTACACCCGCAAATGGTGCCTCCGGTCGGAGTTGAACCAACGACACGCGGATTTTCAGTCCGCTGCTCTACCAACTGAGCTACAGAGGCATATATGGGGTGATGAAAATCACCCCGTTAAAAAATGGCGACCCGGAACGGACTCGAACCGTCGACCTCCAGCGTGACAGGCTGGCGTGCTAACCGACTGCACCACCGGGCCATATATGGTGGAAAGTACAGGGCTCGAACCTGTGACCCCCTGCTTGTAAGGCAGGTGCTCTCCCAGCTGAGCTAACCTTCCAAAACGCCGCCGTGCTTCAGCGGACGTAGCTTATTATACATAGGCGGCGCTTTTTTGTCAAGCAGTTTTTTGTTTTTTCGAGAATTAAAGACTTTGCAGGATGGCGCGGAGATCCTCGGGGGTAAAGACGTAGTCCGCATCGCAGAATTGGCAGGACATGTGAACGTCCTTTCCCTCTTCGATCATCTCACCCAGCTCCTCCCGGCCCAGGCTGATGAGGGCGGCGGTGACGCGGTCCCGGGAGCAGTAGCATTTGTAGGCCACATCCTCCCGCTCGAAGAGCTCCACCTCGAAGTTTTCCAGCACAGCGCGCAGGATCCCCGCGCCGTCGAGTCCGGCCTCCAGCATCTTCGTCACGGCGCCGGCGTTCATGATGCCGATCTCCACCCGGCTGATCACATCCTCCGGGGCCCCGGGCAGCAGCTGAACCAGGTAGCCGCCGGCACAGCGCACCGACTGGTCCGGGTTCACCAGTACGCCCAGGCCGCAGGCCGTGGGGGTCTGCTCGCTGTGGGCAAAGTAGGCGGCGATGTCGTCGCCGATCTCGCCGGTGGCCAGCGCCACGGAACCCACATAAGGCTCCTTCATGTGCAGATCCCGGATGACGGTCAGCATGCCGTCGGTGCCCACAGCGGCGCCCACGTCCAGCTTGCCGGGGTACTTTTCCATGAGGCTGATCACCGGATTCTGGACATAGCCGCGGACATTGCCATGGGCGTCGGACACCGCGAGGACGGTGCCCAGGGGACCGCCGCCCTTGAACTGCAGGGTCAGCGAGCCCTCCTCGATCTTCTGCATGTTGCCCATCATGGAGGCGGCGGACAGCACACGGCCCAGCGCCGCCGTGGCTACGGCGGTGGTATGATGGATGGTTCTGGCGCGCTCCACCAGATCCGTGGAAACGACGGCGACGGCCTTGACATAGCCGTCGCGGGACATGGCGCGGATGATATGATCCATAGCTTACTCCTTACATGCGGAAAAATAGATGCGCTGCTCGCCCGGCGCGGGCGCGTCCATGCGGCGGTCGCCGCAGACGCGGATGCCGGTGAAGCCCGCCTCGCCCAGCCAGCGCTCCAGCTCCTGCCGGGTATAGGCATACTCCCGGTGCTCCTCAAAGCAGCGCCTCCACAGCCTGCCCTCCCGCAGGAACAGGTCGATGCCATAGGCGCAGACACGCGCGGCGCTGTCGTACGCCCCGCGCCAGACGCAGTAGATATCCTCTGTCTCGTCCAGGAAGACCTGGCCGTCCATGGCCCGGAGCTTCTCCGGGGTGTTCACGTCGAATATGAACATGCCCCCGGGAGCGAGGGCATCATACACCCTCCGCAGGGCGCGGCGGCACGCGGCGGGGTCAGTGATGTAGTTCATGCTGTCCAGGCAGCATACGACAAGCTCCACGCACTCCGGCAGACGCAGGCGCTCCATGCGCTGGCACACAAAAAAGGGGACGTTCTCCTCCAGGGCACAGGCCTTCTCCGAGGCCACGGCGAGCATATCCTCCGACATGTCCACGCCCGTGACCCGGTAACCCCGCCGGGCCAGAAGCACCGACAGCGAGCCCGTGCCGCAGGCCAGGTCCAGCACCGTCTCCGGCCGCTTGCCCCGCCCCCGCAGCAGCGCCTCGATGTAATCCAGAATGCCGGCATAATCCACGTCCCAGGTCAGCCGGTCATAGGCCTGCGCCAGAGACGTGTAGGCGTTCATCCCTCCTGCTCCTTCAGCTTGCGGAACAGCTCCCAATAGGAGTCCTTGCCGTAGTTCAGGCTGCGGTTGACGCGGCTGATGGTGGCCGAGCTGGTGCCGGTCAGCTCCAGGATGTCGTTGTAGATCTTCCCCTCGCTCAGGAGCTTGGCAACCTCGAAGCGCTGCTCCATGGCCTTCATCTCGGACATGGTGCAAAGGTCACAGAAAAAGTTGTAGCATTCCTCGGGGGATTCCAGCAACAGGATCGCTTTATAAAGATCGTGGTCGGGATTCGTCTGCTTGTTTCGGCTGTTCAAAGCGCTTGCACCTCCGTTGATTTTGATTATTTATTATTTTAGCAGGCTAAACCGTAAAAGTAAAGCGTCTTGGCGTTTTTTTCCTCCATAAAAACAGCGGCTCCGAGCACCGTCGGCGCCGCTGGATAATCCCACAGGAATCACTTATTGAAGATGGAGAAAATAGCGTCGATATCATCCACGTCCTCATCGGTGACGGCGGGGCCGGGCTCGGTCTTGGGCCGCTCTGCGGGGGCGAAGGGGCTGGGTTTGGCTGCGGGGGCCTCGCTCTTGTCGCCGAAGCCGGTGGCAATGACGGTGACGCGCATCTCATCCTCATAAGCGTCGTCGAAGGCGGCGCCGAAGATGATGTTGGCCTCGGGATTGGCCGCCTCCATGACGATGTTGGCGGCGGTCTCCACGTCGTCCAGGCCCAGATCGGGGGCGCCGGTCACGTTGATGAGCACGCCGGTGGCGCCGTTGATGGAGGTCTCCAGCAGCGGGGAGGCGACGGCCATCTGGGCGGCAACCTCCGCTTTGTCGCGGCCGGCGGCAAGGCCCACGCCCATGTGGGCGCGGCCGGCGTCCTTCATAACGGAGGACACATCGGCGAAGTCGAGGTTAATGATGACCTTCTCGGAATAGCTCACCAGCTGGGAGATGGAGGTAACGGCCTGCTTGAGCACATCGTCGGCGATGCCGAAGGCGTTGGCAAAGGTGATCTTCTGATCGGTGACATACTTCAGCCGGTCGTTGGGGATGATGATGAGAGAATCGACCTTGTCGGACAGGGCCGCGATGCCGGACTCCGCCTGGCGCATGCGGTTGGCGCCCTCAAAGCGGAAGGGCTTGGTCACGACGCCGACGGTGAGGATGCCGGCCTCGTGGGCCAGATCGGCAATGATGGGCGCTGCGCCGGTGCCGGTGCCGCCGCCCATGCCGGCGGTGATAAAGACCATGTCCGCACCCTCAAGGGTCTTGGCGATGACGGCACGGGATTCCTCCGCGGCCTTCTTGCCGGTGTCGGGCTTGGAGCCGGCGCCCATGCCGCCGGTCAGCTTCTCGCCGATCTGCAGCTTGTTCGGGCATCTGGATTTGTTCAGGTCCTGCTTATCGGTATTGACAGCCACGAATTCGACGCCGTCAATGCCGCTGTCGATCATTCTGTTGACAACATTGTTGCCGGCGCCGCCGACGCCGATGACCTTGATATTGACAACCTTATCTGTATAAACTTCGGACATATGCTCTCCTCCTATGTACGCTGTCGCTTCTATGGTCTTCATATTCGCCCCGAGGTGGCCTGGGGATATGATACACACATTTATACTCTTTTATTCTAACTGCAAAATCCCCTCGGGTCAATAGAAATTCTTCTGTTTTGGAAAGATTTTATTCTTTTTTAGCTGGACCAGGGGATGAAGGTCGCTTTTTTTGCCTCCTGGAAGGTCAAATCGAGCACACCGCTCTGGTAACTTTCGAGCTGGGCCAGGGCTGCGACCATATACTCGAGCTTGTAGCTGAGCTCCGTCGTGCCGCCGAGCTTCACCTGGAAGCGGGTGCCGTACCAGATCTGCAGATCGTAAATGGAGCTGACGTCCACGGAGGTGATGGAGCGGATGTCCTCCTCCTCGGCAAGCTGCCGCACGATCTGCAGGGCTACATCCAGGCGCTCGGCGCTGGAGGCCTCGGGGGGACGCTCCTCCGTCATCTCTTCCTCCGCTTCCTCGGCTTCCTCGTCCTGCTCCGTTTCCTCGGTCTGCTCCGGCGCGGGCTCCTCCACGGCCTTGGCCTGGTCGCCCACCTCGCCGCTCTCGATGCGGATGCCCTCGATCTTCAGATAATCCGAGGCGTCCTTGCCCGTGATGCGCTCGATAAGCCGGCCGCCGGAATTGATCAGCCAGAAGCTGCCGTCATCCGCCGCCACAGCGAAGGTGGTCTCCAGCTCCACGACCTCGATCTTCACGGTATCGGGCAGATTCACTCCCACCCGCACCTCGTCAATATAGGGCAGCTGGGCGCGGATCCGGCTGGCCGCCGTAGTTTTGTTGACCAGCAGCAGGGCGCTTCCCTCGGAGATGCCGGAGGCCTCCTGGATCTCCTCCCGGGAATACATGGAGTTTCCCACCACGGAGACGGTGCGCACCCGCAGGAACGCCATCAGCACAAGGCTGATCAGGATCGCCACGCCGACGCTGGCGGCCAGGCGGCGGACGAAGGTCCGGCCGAAAACCTTGCCGAAGGCGACGCGGCTGCGGGCGGATTTTTTACGTCTGCGGCGCGCGGGCCGCTTGGGGCGCTGCACCGCTTCACGCTGCGGCGCGCTGCGCCGGGCCGCGGGCCGCCGGGACGGCTGCCGCTTTTCGGCGGGGGGCCGCCCGGGTACTTGATTGCTCATGTAGCTCTCCTCCAGTTACTCCGCGTCGATCCCGGCGCCCAGGCCGCGGAGCTTCTCCACGAGGCGGTCATAGCCTCGCTCCATGTGTGCAAGCTGTGAGATGCGGCTCTCGCCCCGGGCGCCCAGGGCGGCAATGACCATGGCCGCGCCGCCGCGCAGATCCGTGGCGGCAACGTCGGCCCCGTGCAGGGCAGGCACGCCGCGGATGCGGGCTCTGCGGCCCGACAGCTCGATATCTCCGCCCATGGCCCGCAGCGCAGGCACATGGCGGAAGCGGTGCTCAAACACCGTTTCAGTCAGGTATGTGATTCCCTCGGCCTTCAGCAGCGCCGCCATCAGCGGCGCCTGGGCGTCGGTGGGAAAGGCCGGATACGGGCCGGTGCGCACCGCGCCGGCGGCATGCAGGTCCGCGCCGACGGCGCGGATCGTGCCGTCCTTCGTTTCCAGGCGCATGCCCGCGCTGCGCAGGCACGCAATCACCGGGGCAAGCTCCTCCGGCCGGACGCCGGAGACCGTCGCATCGCCCCCGGCGCTGGCCACGGCGCAAAGCCAGGTGGCAGCCTCGATGCGATCCGGCGGCACCCGGAAGCGGACGTCATGAAACGCTTCCGGCGGACACAGGCGAATGACGCCGCTCCCCTCCCCGGTCACGCCGGCGCCCATGGCGCGAAGAAACCGGGCCAGGGCCGCCACCTCGGGCTCCCGGGCCGCGTTCACTATCGTGACGGGGCCTTCGGCCCCCAGAGCGGCCAGCATCAGATTCTCCGTGGCGCCGACGCTGGGATAGCGCAATCGCACCGCGCCCCCACGCAGACGGGGGCAGGCGCACGTCACCCGGGCGTCCTCTTCCGTCACCCGGGCGCCCAGCTCCTTCAGGGCGGACAGGTGCAGGTCAATGGGGCGCTGCCCGATGCAGCAGCCGCCGGGCAGCCAGAGCTGCGCCTGGCCGCAGCGGGCCAGCAGGGCGCCGAGAAACAGGACCGAGGAGCGCAGACGAAGCATCTTCTCCCGTGGGATCCTGGCGCAGCGAAGGCCGCGGCTGTCCACCTCGACGGCGTCCCCGTCGCGGCGCACCCGGCAGCCCAGATGCTCCAGGATATCCACAGTGGCGTCCACATCGGACAGCGCCGGGCAGTTCTCCAGCCGATACCGGCCGCCGTGGGCCGCCGTGGCTGCGAGCAGAGGCAGCACGGCATTCTTCGCGCCGCTGACGCGCACCGTGCCGTGCAGGGGGCGTCCGCCCTCGATCGTCAGAGTTTTCAAGCTCATCCCTCCGCATCGTCGGGTTTCCCCATCCTATGCGGAGGATCGTGTTATTGTTCGGCCAGAGTCCGCAGGATCCCGTAGATCCGCTCGGCGGAGTCCAGCACCGCCATGCTCTGCAGGGCGCGGCGCATGCTCCCCAGCCGGTCGGGATCGCTCAGCAGCTCCCTTGCCAGGGCGTAGAGGCTGTCGCCGTCGCACTCGGACTCCCGCACCACCACGGCCGCGCCGCGCCGGTCCAGGATCCGGGCGTTCTTTTCCTGATGATTGTCCGTCACATTGGGCGACGGCACAATGATCGCCGGCACGGCGCTGGCCGCCACCTCGTTGAGGGTGGAGGCGCCGGCCCGGCAGATCATCAGATCCGCCGCCGCCATGAGCTCCGGCATATTATAGATATATTCCCGCATTTCGATCCCGGGGTGGGCGGACAGATCCACGCCCATATCCCGGACCAGGTCCGGCATCCAGCGCCAGCCGTAGGAGCCGGTAGCGTGGACATGGCGGAATTCGTCCGTCTGGCTTTCCAACTGGATGAAACGCGCGATTTTCTTGTTCATTTCCCGGGCGCCCAGGCTGCCCCAGCAGGTGACGATCAGCTTCTCGTCCTCGCCGATGCCCAGGGCGCGGCGGGCGTCGGCCCGCTTGGTGAAGATAAATTCCTCATCCACGGGCATGCCCACGGCGCTCACCTTCGCCGGATCGGGATACTGCTCGGCGCACTCGTCGTAGCACACCAGGATCCGGTCCACCTTCTTCATGACCATGCGGGTGGCAAGGCCGGGCACGGCATTGGATTCATGCACCGCGGTGGGAATGCCGCGGCGGGCGCCCTGGCGCAGGGCCGGGAAGCTGGCATAGCCCCCGGTGCCCAGGATCACATCGGGCTGAAATTCCTTCAGAATGGCGTCCACCCGCCGCAGGGCCCCGCCGATCTGCAGGGCGGTCCTGGCGTTGTGCACCAGTCCCTTGGGGGTGAGCCTGCGCTCAAAAAAGTCGATCTTGATGGTCTCCAGGCGGAAGCCCTCCCGGGGCACGAGGGTGCCCTCCATGCCGTCGTCGGCGCCGATGAACAGGATCTCGCTGTCCGGCCGCCGCTCGCGCAGGAGCTTCGCCACCGCCAGGGCGGGGTTGATATGGCCGCCGGTGCCGCCGCAGGTAAAAACTACTCTCATCGGGCTTTGCTCCTCTTCTTCCGCCGCTTCACGACCATACGGTTGGTATTCTGACGTGAAACACTCAGTATCATGCCCATCTCGGCCAGATTCACCAGCAGCGCCGTGCCTCCGTAGGAGAAGAAGGGCAGCGAGATGCCGGTGGAGGGCAAAAGGTTTGTCACAACGCCGATATTGAGCAGCACCTGCAGACCGATGAGGGTGGTGAGACCGGCCGACAGAAGCGCGCCGAAGCGGTCGTGCGCATGCATGGAGATCCAGTAGCCGCGCAGCACCAGCAGGGCGAACAGCAGAACGATCACGCTCGCGCCGATGAAGCCCAGCTCCTCGCACACGATGGCAAAGATATAGTCGTTGTGCTCCTCGGGCAGATACAGATATTTCTGCCGGCTCTTTCCGAAGCCGAGGCCGGTCAGTCCGCCGGAGCCGATGGCATACTGGGACTGGATGACCTGATAGCCCTCGTCGGAGGCAAATTCCTCCGGATGCAGCCAGGCTTTTATTCGGTCGCCGGTGTAGCCTCTGGTCAGAAGATAGATGGCGATCAGTCCCACGGCAACGATGGCCAGGCCGATGAGCCAGCGCTTGCTGGTGCCGCCCAGAAGCATCATCACCGCGCCGGTCATAAAAATAATCAGCGTCGCGGAAAGATGGCGCTCAATATACAGAAGCAGCGCGATCACGGCCAGAATGCCGAGATACGGCGCGACGCCGTAGCGGAAGGTGCGCATCCGGTCCCGCCAGACGGACATCAGGGTCGCAAAGATCATGACGACGCCCACCTTGGCAAGCTCCGAGGGCTGGAAGTTGATGCCGAACAGGCGGATCCAGCGTTTCGCGCCGTTCTCCTCCAGACCGATCACCGGAACCATGGCCAGCAGGAGGATGGAGCCCGCCAGGATAAACACGCTGAAAAAGCGGAACGCCTGGTAATTGATCCGGCTGATGAACCACATGGCGGCGATCCCCGCCAGAGCGAAGCCGCCCTGTCTGACAAAATAATACGAGGAACTCTGGATATCGGGATCTGCATAGGCGCTGGCATAGCTGGCGGAGAAAAGCATGATGACGCCGATGACGACGAGCAGCACCGTCAGAAGCATGAAGGGCAGGTCCGGCAGACCTCGCTCATCCTGCTCCGGGGCGAGGGCTTCGGGATGTTCGGTTAACGCAGCCATGGGTCCTCCTTTCCGCGTTATGGGCGCGCTCAGAAGCGCGCCGCGACGCCGAGCCAGGCCAGAATGCAGGCAATGCAGGTGACGCCGGTGAAAACGGTGAAGATCTTCACCTCGCTCCAGCCGCCCATTTCAAAATGGTGGTGGATGGGCGTCATGCGGAAGATGCGCTTGCCGTGGGTCAGCTTGAAATAGCCCACCTGCAAAATGACCGAAAGGGTCTCGATGATATAGATGATGCCCACCGGGATCAGCACCAGGGGCAGATCCAGGGCAAAGGCCATGCCGCACACTGCGGCGCCGAGGAACAGCGAGCCTGTATCGCCCATGAACACCTTCGCGGGGTGAAAATTATAGCACAGGAAGCCCGCCAGGCCGCCCACCAGGCAGGCCGGGAACAGGCCCAGGGTCAGCTTGCCCGCGCACAGACATACCACGGTGAAGAACACCATCACCGGGATGGTGACGCCGGCGGCCAGGCCGTCGATGCCGTCGGTCAGATTGACCGCGTTGACGCAGCCGACGATGATGAACATGGCAAGGCCGATGTAAACCGCCAGGGGCAGGTGCCACGAGACGTTGAAGAACGGCACATAAAGCTCGCAGGTCAGCTCGCCCAGCCGATAGAGGATATACACAAACAGCGCGCTGGCCGCCAGCTGCAGAAGCAGCTTCTGTATGGCGGTCAGGCCCAGATTGCGCTTATATTTCACCTTGAAAAAATCGTCGAGGAAGCCGATGACGCCGAACACCAGGGAAAATACCAGCACCAGCAGATGGGTCCAGTCGCCGCTTTTCATGCCTCTCCAGCCGAAGGGGATGATGAGCAGCAGCCCGGCGATGAAGATGAGGCCGCCCATGGTGGGCGTGCCGG
This sequence comes from Oscillospiraceae bacterium, assembly GCA_902795095.1. The sequence goes on along the minus strand of CADBKB010000001.1, from coordinate 21,056 downwards.
ATTTGCTGTTGTGCCAGGTGGGTCCGATCTCCCGGATGGACTGCCCCGCCTTGAGGGCCCGCAGCGCCGGGATCAGAAACCGCCCGACCAGCAAGGCCAGGGCAAAGGCGCATACGGCGGCAAGGATGATTGGTAAGATCTCACGGTCCAGCATGTTCGTTGACTCCTTCTGTACGTTACTTTCCTTCCAGGAACAGCTCCAGCACCTTCTCCATCTTCATGCCGCGGCTGCCCTTGAACAGGAGGGTATCGCCGGGCTTTGCCACCCGGCGCAGCATGGCGGCCATTTCCTCATGGGTATCGAAGCGGGCGGTGGACTTGTTGCTGATGCCGCCGGTGACGGCGCCGATGACCACACGGTCGGAGTGGGGGCCGTAGGCATAGACCAGGTCCGCCTTCTCGGCGGCCAGGCGGCCCAGGCGGTAGTGCTCGGCGATGGAGCAGGTGCCCAGCTCCAGCATATCGCCCAGCACGGCGATCCTGCGTCCTGTGCCGGCATGCTCAGCCAGCACGTCAAGGGCCGCCCTCATGGATTCGGGGCCGGCGTTGTAGCAGTCCTCGATGATGGTGTAGCCGCCCCGCTCATAGATGCTCTGGCGGCTGCCGGTATTTTGGAAACGGGACAGGGCCGACTGGATCCGCTCGGGGCGGACATGTTCCATCAGACCCACGGTGACGGCGGCAAGGGCGTCGTAGACGATATGCATGCCCTCGGCGGGCACAAAGACGTCGAACTCCTGGCCGATGCCGATGACGCGGAAATACATGCCGCCGTCGGCCTGGTTGATGTTGGTGGCAACGATGTCGCAGGCGGGATTTTCGATGCCGAAATAGACCGGCTTCTCCCCCAGCTGTCCGCGCTGGTTCCACAGCAGGGGCTCGTCGCCGTTGAAGATCACGGTGCCGCCGGGCATGAGGCCCTCCAGGATCTCCATCTTCGCGCTGAGGATGCCCTCCCGGGAGCCCAGGTGCTCAATGTGCATGGTGCCGATATTGTTGATCAGCGCCACATTGGGCCGGGCGATGGAGGTGAGGTAGGACATTTCGCGGAAATGGTTCATGCCCATCTCCATGACCGCCTCCTCGCAGTCGTCCTCGATGGACAGAATGCTCAGGGGCAGGCCGACGTTGTTGTTGTGGTTGCCCTTGGTGCGGCAGGTGCGGTAGGTGGTGGCCAGGATGTCAGCGATCATTTCCTTGGTGGTGGTCTTCCCCACGCTGCCGGTGATGCCGATGACGCGGCAGCTGTGGGCGGCGCGGTAGCCCCGTGCCAGGGCGCCCAGAGCCTCCATGGTGTCGTCGACGAACACCGCCGGCACGCCGGGGCCCATCTGCTTGTGGGTCATGACGGCGCCGGCTCCCTTCTCCAGCGCCTGACGGACAAAGATATGGCCGTCGAAGCTGTCGCCCTGCAGGGCGATAAACAGCTCGCCCGGGCGGATGGAACGGGTATCGGTGCTGATGCCGGTGATTTCGATGTTGGCATATTCCGGGGCGACGGAGCCGTCGCACCACTGGGCCACCTGCTTGAGTGTCAGCATTTGTTATCCTCCTGCGCCAGGCGGGCCAGGCAATCGGCCACGACCTCACGCTCATCGAGATGGTATTTTACATGGTTGATTTCCTGGTAATCCTCGTGACCCTTGCCTGCCAGGACGATCACATCGTCCTTCCGGGCGTTCGCCATGGCCCAGTAGATGGCCTCCGGCCGGTTCTCGATGGTCACATAGGGGGTCTTGGTACCCTCCACGCCCTTGAGGATATCGGCGATGATGGCATTCGGATCCTCGGTACGGGGGTTATCGGAGGTGATGACCGCCAGATCGGCGTAGTCCACGCCGATTTTGCCCATGATGGGGCGCTTGATGGGATCGCGATCGCCGCCGCAGCCGAACAGGGCGATGACCCGCCCCTTGCAGAAGCCCCGCACCGTGCGCAGCACGTTCTCCAGGGCGTCGGGCGTGTGGGCGTAGTCTGCCAGCACGGTATAATCGGTGCCGGGGGTGGGGATGACCTCCACCCTGCCCTTGACGCCCTTCGCCCGGACCAGGGCGTCGGCGATCTGCGCCGGGGAGAGGCCCAGCGACAGGGCGCAGCCGATGACGGTCAGGCAGTTGTACACCGTGAAGCGGCCGGGGATACCCAGGCGCACGGGATAGCTCTGACCGCCCCATACCGCGTCAAAGGTGACGCCGTCGGCGTGCAGGGCGATGCTTCGGGCCGTCAGCGCCGCCTGGGATTCGATGCCATAGGTCAGCACGGGGCCCGCGGCGGCGGCGATCATGGTCTTCGCCCAGGGATCGTCGGTATTGATCACGGCGCGCTCGCAGCGGCCGAACAGGATGGCCTTGGCCTCGGCGTAGGCCTCCATGGTCTTGTGGAAATCCAGGTGATCCTCGGTGAGATTCGTGAAGGCGCCCACGGCAAAGCGGATGGCGCCCACCCGTTCAAGCACCAGGGCATGGGAGGAGACCTCCATGACCACATGGGTGCAGCCCGCGTCGCGCATCTGCGCGAACAGGCGGTGAAGCTCAAAGCTCTCGGGGGTGGTGCGCTCGGTGTGCAGCACCTGATCGCCGATCATATTCTGAATGGTGCCGATCAGGCCCACCTTGGCCCCGGCCGCCTGCTCCAGCACGCTCTTGAGCAGGTAGGTGCTGGTGGTCTTGCCGTTGGTGCCGGTGACGCCGATGATCTTCATATCGTCGGCGGGATGGCCGAACCAGTTCGCGCCGAGCTGCGCCAGGGCCAGCCGCGCGGATCTCACAAGGACGTAGGCGCACTCCGTCTCCGGCGCTCGCTCGCACACCACCGCGCAGGCCCCCTTCCCGAGGGCGGCGGGGATGAAGCGATGGCCGTCGACGGCAAAGCCGGAGATGGCCACGAACAGGGCGCCGGGGGTACAGGTCCGCGAATCATAGCAGACGTCGGAGATCTCGATGCCGGGATCCGCGTGCAGCTCCAGCACGTCAAGTCCGGCGAGTAGGGTTTCAAGCCGCATAACAGGCCTCCTGGTGTATGGTTTAATCCTGGGCGGAGGAGTCGGTGAGCTCCACCGTGATGGTGGTGCCCCGCTCCACCTGGGTCCCGGGGGGAATATCCTGGGCGCTGACGGTAACGGATCCGGACTCGCTCTTGGAGCCGCGGGTCTGCATATACAGGCCGCCGACGCTGTTTATTGTACTGCGTGCCTGGTACTGTGTCAAGCCGGACAGGTCCGGCACGGTCACCAGGTCCGTGGGCTTCTCCTCGCCGAGATAGATGAGGACCGTGGAGTTGCCGGGCACCTCCGCACCGGGCGAGGGGATCTGGTCGGTAACGGTGGCGCCCTCGCCGACGAACTCCGCCTGCAGGTGCTCCTCCGTCAGATTCTTCTCCGCCTCGCTGCGGCTCAGGGCCGTCACATTGGGCATGACCATGTTGACATAGTGCAGGTCCTCCTCCTCGTAATGGGGCGTCACCCCAAGATACGGGAGGATATCTGTGAACACGTCCCGCACCACCGGCGCGGCCATGACGCCGCCGGAGATATAGTAGCCCGTGGCGGGCGAGGGGGTATCCAGCGCCACCAGCACGATGTACTGGGGATCGTCGATGGGCGCCACGCCCACGAAGGAGACGATCTTATCGTCCACAGGACGGCCGTTCTCATCGAATTCGTCGATTTTTTCCGAGGTGCCGGTCTTTCCGCCGATGGCGTAGCCCACCACCTGGGCGTTGCTGGCGGTGCCCTCGGTGACAACGCTCTCCATCAGCTCGCGCATGGTATGGGAGGTCTGCTCGCTGATGGCCTGGCGCAGGACGTGGCGCTCATTCTTGTCCACCACGTTGCCTCCGTTGTCCAGGACCTCGCTGACCACGTAGGGCTCGAGCACATAGCCTCCGTTCACCACGGCGGCGATGGCCCGCACGAGCTGGATGGGGGTGACCTTGAAGGTCTGGCCGAAGGCGGCGGAGGTCAGGGAGGCGTAGGTCTCGGGGTTGGCGATGGCGTCGTGGGTGAAGAAGTAGCCCGTGCCCTCGCCGGGCAGATCGATGCCCGTCTTTTCCAGCAGGCCGAAGGCCTTGACATATTCATACAGCTTCTCGCCGCCCAGGGCGATGCCGATGTTGGCAAATGCGATGTTGCAGGAATTCTGCAGGGCCTGGGCCGTGCTCTGACTGCCGTGGCCCTTGGCGTACCAGCAGTGCAGGATTTGGTCACGACGTTCAATCTTGGCGGAGCCGCCGCAGAACCAGGTGTCCTCCAGACTGACGGCGCCCTCCTCCAGGGCGGCGGCCAGGGTGATGGTCTTGAAGGTGGAGCCGGGCTCATAGCCGTCGGAGACGGTGCGGTTGCGCCACTGCTTGAGCCGCGCCTCCATGACCATCTGGTTGTAGCGATCGATCAGCGTCTTGTAGCTCTCGTCGGTCTGCTGCGCCTCCTCCTCGTCCTCCGCCGCGTCCTCGGCTTCGGTCTCGGGCTTCTTGGCGCCGGTCTTGTTCTTCTCCAGGTCCTCCCGGACCTTGGCCTCCAGGGCCTCGTCGTAGAGCTCGTCGAGCTCCTGCCGGGTATCCTCGTCGTAGACGTCGAGGTACTTGTTGGGATCGAAGGCGCTCAGGTTGGCCATGGCCTTGATCTCGCCGGTGTTCACATCCATGACGATGCCGAAGGCGCCGTTGAGCACGTCGTACTTCTCTATGGCGGCCTCCATGTTCTTTTCCAGGAACATCTGCACGTTGTTGTCGATGGTCAGCACCAGATCATGGCCGTCGGAGGCCTCGTAGAATTTCTCATAGGAGTAGAGCATCTCCGTGCCGCCGTTGCCCCGGGTCTTCACCACGGCGCCCGCGGTGCCCTTGAGCAGGCCGTCATAGCCCGCTTCCAGGCCCTCGGCGCCCTGGTTTTCGTCGTTGGTGAAGCCGATCACCTGGGCCGCCAGCGGGCCGCAGGGATAATTGCGCTGGCTGTCGGCCTCCAGGTGGACGCCGCCGAGCTTATTGTCGAGGATGAACTTGCGCACCTCGTCGGCCTGCGCCTCGGGGATCTTGCGCTTGATGACCTTATAGAGCATCTCCGTATCCGCCGCCTGCTCGCGCACAAAGGCCGGGTCCACTCCCAGGATCTCGGACAGGCCGTCGGCGATCAGATTCAGATCCTCCTTCTCCCGGGCGATCCATTCCGGGTCGATGAACACGGTCTCCACACTGACGGAGTTGGCCAGCAGATCCATGTTGCAGTCGTAGATCTCGCCGCGGTTGGCGCTGACGGTGATGCTGCGGGTCTGGTTGCGGATAGCACGGCTCTCATAGTAATCATGCTGCACCACCATCATATAGAACAGGCGGCCGATCAGGCCCAGGAACAGCAGGCCCACAAACGCGCCCACCACCACGGTGCGCAGCAGATAGGGCCGGTTTGTGGTCTCCCGGGGATACTGCTTCTTCCTCGGCCGGAGGGGTATGATGTTGTTTTTACGTTTTTTCATGGTATCACCTAAATTGCAAACATGGGCGGAGATGGTATCACCGCCCATGATCGACCGTCATCGCACGCACAGCGTTCGATAGCAAATATATTTCATTGTCAGCTGAAGTATTCCTTCAGGGTCCGGATGCTTCGCACGATGGCATCCCATGCGGTCTGCACCACATTCTCAGAGCCGACGCCGGAGATCACGGCCCGGTCGGTGCCCTGCAGATTCAGATAGATCGTCTGCCGGCTGTTCGGCGCGGTCATGCCCAGGGCAGCGGCGCGCTGGGCGATGGCGTCCAGATCGACCTTGCTGTCATAGATGGCCTGCAGACGCGCGTGGTAATCCTGCGCCTCCTCGATCTGATCCTGGAGATCGGATACGGCGTTGGTCTCCTCGTACAGCTGTACATAGCCGCACAGGACGAACACGAGCATGAATGCCACAGCCACCAGGCCTGCCAGTGCCAGGGGCGAAACGGCCAGCTTGGCCTTGGGCTTCGGCCGGGGTCTGGGGCGGGGCGCTTTTTGCCGCTGCGGGAGCTCCCGGGCGGCGCTGCCGTCTTCGAGGACCCGCCCGGTATAGCGGACGTCATAGGCTGCCGCGCCGTTGGTCCGATAGACAGGCCTTGCGGTGCGCCGGCGATTGCTGGGGACATTGCGGGCCATGGTCAGCAGCTCCTTTCTCTTTTCTACAGCTTCTGCGCCACGCGCAGCTTTGCGCTTCTGGCGCGGGGATTCTCCTCCAGCTCCCGCTGACCGGGAACGATGGGTTTTTTCGTCAGGACCCTGACCTGGGGCTTTTTGCCGCATACGCACACCGGAAATTCCGGCGGGCAGGTGCAGCCCCTTGCCGCCTGAGCCATGGCGCTCTTGACGATGCGGTCCTCCAGGGAATGGAAGGTGATCACCGCCAGACGCCCGCCGGGGGCCAGACGCCCGATGGCGGCGTGCATCATATCGCTGACGCTCTGCAGCTCGTCGTTGACCGCGATGCGGATGGCCTGGAAGCTGCGCTTGGCGGGATGCTGCTTCTCCCGCAGCGCCTGGGGCGGCATGGCCCCGCGGATCACTTCCACCAGCGCCAGGGTGGTCTCAATGGGCGCCTGCGTCCGGGCCCGTTCGATGGCCGCGGCGATCTGGGGCGCGTAGCGCTCCTCGCCGTATTCGTAGAGGATGCGCTTCAGCTCTTCCCGGGGCCATTCGTTCACGATCTCCCGGGCGGTAAGACGGTCGCTGCGGTTCATGCGCATATCCAGCGGCGCGTCGGTCATATAGGAAAAGCCGCGGCTGCCGTCGTCCAGCTGCGGGGACGATACGCCCAGGTCAAAGAGCATTCCGTCCACCCGGGCGATCCCCAAGCCGTCGAGGATCTCGTCCAGCGCGCGGAAATTGGAGTGCACCAGGCTGACCCGGTCCATGTAGGGCGCCAGCCGCTGCGCCGCCGCCTCCAGGGCGACGGTGTCCCGGTCGACGCCGATCAGGCGGCCGGTATCCAGACGCTGCACGATGGCCAGGGAGTGCCCGGCGCCGCCGAGGGTGCCGTCGAGATAGATCCCGTCGGGCCGGACGGCAAGGGCCTGCACGGCCTCGTCCAGCAGAACGGAGGCATGGCTGAAGGCCATCAGAAGCCCAGCTCCTTCATGGCGGCCAGCAGGTTCTCGGGATTGAGCTGCGTGCGCTCCAGTGCGTCATAGGTCTCGGCGTCCCAGATCTCGGCGTGAGTGCCCTGGCCGACGAAAACGACGTTCTGCGAAATATTGGCATAATTGCGAAGGTCCGGCGGCAGCAGGAAGCGGCCCTGCTTATCCGGCTCGCATTTGATCACATTGGCAAGCAGCACGCGGAGCATGCCGTGCTGCGAAAAGGGCATGGCGTTGTACTTTTCCATGAAGCGATCCCAGCTTGCCTGGGTATAGACCGTGAGGCATTTCTCCGGGCCGAGGGTCACATAGAAGGCTTCGCCCAGCTCCTCGCGCAGCTTCGCCGGGACAAAAAGACGCCCCTTCGGATCGACCGAATGGCGATATTTTCCGTACATGCCGCGCACCTCGCTCCCATTTACTCATTTTTCATCCATTTCGCTCCATTTCGCTCTTTTAGTATACCCTTCTCCCTCCAAAATTGCAAGAGCAATTGCCGATTTTTTTTGTAGATTATTCAGGTTTTTTTCTTGCAAATCGCCGGAAGTTTTAATTTTGAACATTTGTTTGCTTATTTTGAAAAAAGAATCCCCGCCGATCCGCAAGGACCGGCGGGACGTGCATGCAGCGTTGAAGTATTCTTTTCTCCGAGGGGGTGAGGACGGCGTTCGGGGCGAGGTCCGCCGTGGGCGGCTCCGGCCGCCGGACGGGCGGCGGGATCGCGGAGCTATGCCTCTGTGAGGATCCTTTTGTGGATCTCGGCGGCGGCCTTTTTGCCCGCTCCCATGGCCAGGATCACCGTGGCCGCGCCGGTCACGGCGTCGCCGCCGGCATAGACGCCGGGGCGGGTGGTCATGGATTGCTCGTCCACGATCAGACAGCCCTTGCGGTTGACCTCCAGCCCGGGCGTGGCGGAATGCAGCAGGGGGTTCGGGCTGGTGCCCAGGGCCATGATGACGGTATCCACATCCAGCATGACCTCGCTGCCGGGAATGGGGATGGGCCGACGGCGGCCCGACGCATCGGGCTCGCCCAGCTCCATACGGATGCACTCCATCTGCGCGGCCCGACCGGCGGCGTCGCCCAGGATGCGCACGGGATTATGCAGCAGCAGGAACTCCACGCCCTCCTCCTTCGCGTGCGCCACCTCCTCCGCCCGGGCGGGCAGCTCGGCCTCGCTCCGGCGGTAGACGATGTAGACCTTCGCTGCGCCCAGGCGCAGAGCGCAGCGGGCCGCGTCCATGGCCACGTTGCCGCCGCCCACCACCGCCACATGGTTCGAGCGGATGATGGGGGTATCGTAGCTTTCGTCATAGGCGCGCATCAGATTGATGCGCGTCAGATATTCATTGGCGGAGTAGACGCCCTGCAGGGCTTCTCCGGGAATGTGCATGAACATGGGCAGTCCGGCGCCGGAGCCGATGAACACCGCCCGGTAGCCCATCGCGAACAGCTCGTCCACCGTCAGCACCCGGCCGATCACCATATTCGTGAGGAATTCCACGCCCATGGTCTTGAGCTTCTCCACCTCGCCGGAGACGATATCCTTGGGCAGGCGGAATTCCGGGATGCCGTAGACCAGCACGCCGCCGGGGGTGTGCAGCGCCTCGAAGACGCTGACCTGATAGCCCAGCTTGGCCAGATCGCCGGCGCAGCTCAGCCCGGCGGGCCCGGAGCCCACCACGGCGATCCTCACGCCGTTGGGCGCCGCCGGCGCGGGCCGGTCGCTGCCGTTCTCCCGGGCCCAGTCCGCGGCAAAGCGCTCGAGCCTGCCGATGGCCACGGGATCTCCGTTTCTGCCCCGGAGGCAGCGGCATTCGCACTGGCTCTCCTGGGGGCAGACGCGGCCGGACAGGGCCGGCAGGGTATTGGAATCGGAGATGATCTCATAAGCCCGGGCAAAATTGCCCGCGGCGATCTCCCGAATGAAATCCGGGATGCGGATATTCACGGGGCAGCCCGTCACACAGGCAGGCGCCTTGCAGTCCAGGCAGCGTCTGGCCTCCTCCACAGCCATCTCCCGGGTATACCCCAGGGCGACCTCGCGGAAGTTCTGGGCCCGGAGCTTCGGGTCCTGGACGGGCATGGGGGTCTTGGTCTTGGACAGGTTCGGCATGGGCGCACCTCCTCAGGGAATCAGCTTCCGGCCCAGGGTATCAAGCCGGCAGATGTGGGTCTGCTCGGTCTGCTTTTCCCGCTCCCGGTAAACAACATTGCGGTTGGTAAGCTCGTCGAAATCCACCAGATGGCCGTCAAAATCCGGCCCGTCCACGCAGGCGAAGCGGACCTGCCCATCCACGGTGACGCGGCAGCAGCCGCACATGCCGGTGCCGTCCACCATGATGGGGTTCAGGGAGACCACCGTCCTGACGCCGAAGGGCTTTGTGGTTTTGGCGACGAATTTCATCATGGGGATCGGGCCGATGGCCAATACCTCGTCATAGGCCCGACCGGATTCCAGAAGCTGCTGCAGCTTCGCGGTGACAAAGCCGTGCTCGCCGTAGGAGCCGTCGTCGGTCATGATGTAGAGGTTGTCAGACACAGTGCGGAACGCCTCCTCCAGAATGACCGCGTCACGGCTGCGGAAGCCCACGATGGCGTCCACCTCCGCGCCCGCTTCCCGGAAGGCCGCCGCCGAGGGCAGGGCGATGGCGCAGCCCACGCCGCCGCCGATGACGCATACCCGGCGCACACCCTCCACCGCGGTGGGCCGGCCCAGGGGGCCGACGAAATCGGCGATGCTGTCGCCCACCTCCAGGGCGCCCAGCAGCCGGGTGGACAGACCCACCTTCTGGAAAATGACCGTGACGGTCCCCTTCTTCCGGTCATAGCCGGCGATGGTCAGGGGGACCCGCTCCGAGCGCTCGTCCACCCGGAAAATGATAAACTGCCCCGCCTGGGCCTTGCGCGCCACGAAGGGCGCCTCGATCTCCATCTGGGTGACGGCTTCGTTGAGCACTTGTTTCCCGACGATTTTATACATAGCTGTCTCCTTGGCTGTCAGAGTGTTTCCAATATGCTGCGGATATCCACGGTGGTGCGCGGCGTGACCCGGTCCCAGCGAAACTCCCGGGCAAGCTCCCGGGGGCGCACCGGCGTCGGCTTCGGCTGCAGGCCAGCGGCGCAGGCCAGCAGGCCCACGATCCGCTCCGCCGTAAAGCGGCGGCGCAGGGCCTCCAGGTCCAAGTCGCCGTCGCGCTTGGAGAGCCGGCGACCGTCCGGGGCGCACAGCAGGCTGACGTGATAAAACTCCGGCTCCGGCATACCCAGCAGGCGGTAGAGATAAAGCTGCCTGGGGGTGGAGCGCAGAAGATCGCAGCCCCGCACCACCTGGCTGACGCCCATCTCCGCGTCATCCACCACCACCGCCAGCTGATAGGCATAGACCCCGTCAGACCGGCGGATGATGAAATCGCCGCAGTCCCGGGCGAGGTTTTCCCGCACCGGGCCCATGAGGCCGTCGCGGAATGCCACGTCCCGGTCCGGCACCCGCACGCGCCAGGCAGGGCTTCGCCCCGCGGGACGCGCCGCGGGGCTCAGCGCCCGGCAGGTGCCCGGGTAGACCGTCAGGCCGTCGGAGGCGTGGGGCGCCGAGGCGGCGTGGAGCTGGGCGCGGGTGCAGTAGCACGGATAGACCAGATCCATGGCCTCCAGCTTCGAGAACGCGGCGGCATACCGCTGCGTCCGCGCCGACTGGGGCGCGCTCTCCCGGTCCCAGTCCAGGCCCAGCCAATCAAGATCCCGTCGGATCGCGTCGGCATATTCCCGCCGGGAGCGGTCCGGGTCCAGATCCTCGATGCGCAGGATCATCTGCCCGCCCGCTGCCCGGACGGACAGCCAGGCCAGCAGGGCGGAATAGGCGTTGCCCAGGTGCATGATGCCCGTGGGGCTCGGGGCAAAGCGGCCCACAGGTCCGGGCGCCGCGCCCATATCAATAGTAGGGGGAGTAAATGTCTTCCGCGGAGACGTCCTCCCGATAGGGGTTGAAATATTCGTTCACCAGATTTGCGGTCGTCTCCGGCCAGAGCACGTAGAACGAGCCGCCGTCGATATAGGCCGCCTCGCCGGGCAGTGTTTCAGTGTACATATTTCCGGTGCCGATGGATTTGACGGTTTTCGCGATCCATGCCAGCTCCCGGGCGCCGAGGTCCGTGGTGGTGTTGGCGGTGATCAGAGCCGCCGCCGCGGGGGCCCGCCAGATGCGTGCGGGGCTGGTCCACTGGTCGATGGCGGCGCGCATGAAGTCGCGCTGCACCTGTACCCGCTGCAGATCCGCCAGGGCATAGCCGGAGCGGTAGCGCACCACCCACATGGCCTCCTTGCCGTTGAGCTTCTGGGGCCCGGCCTTCAGGTCGATGGTCAGATCCTGGGCAGGATCCTCATATTCCATGTCTACGGGCACGTCGAACCGGACGCCGCCCATGATGTCCACCAGTTTTTCAAAGCAGTCCAGGTCCACCAGGATGTAGCCGTCGGGCCGGTAGCCGATGCATTCGCCGGTATAGTCCATCAGCCGCTCCATGCCCTCCTTGCCCTGGCCGGCCACAGAATAGACGGCGTTGAGCTTGGGCACCTCGATGTCCATGCTGGTGTAGGTGTCGCGGGGAAGGGACAGAAGGTTCATCTGCCCGGCGTTCTTGTCCAGGAACAGGAGCATCATCGTGTCGGTGCGCACGCCGTCGGCGTCGGTGCCGGCCAGCAGAACAGCGCTGCAGCCCTCCCGGCGCTCGCCGAGGCTGTCGCCCTCCGGCTGCCGGGCGAACACCCACAGGGCGATCATCGCCAGGGCCAGCAGGAGCACCAGCCACAGCAGGAACTTCAGAAAGCCGTGCTTTTTCTTTTTCTTCACTTTGGGCTCCTCCTGGATCGCGGCCGGACGGGGCGCCGGCCGGGGATTGCTCCGGGGGCGGCGCTCGATGCGGTCCAGGACCTCCTGCCGGTCGTAGCTTCCGCTGCGCGGCAGCTTCCGGGTCGCGTCCGGCGCGTCGGAACGGCGCTGAGGCTTCGGCGGCGGGTTATGCTTGGCGCGCTTGGCCGCCCGGGTGGCGTAGTCGGTATTGTAGGCGCGGATGGCCGCGCCGGTATTGGTCTGGGGATCGTAGCGCATGGCCGCGGCTTCTTCATCGAAATCCGGGCTCCGGTCATCATAGTCCCGGCCGCCGTAGCCGTTGGCGGCGTTGCGGTAGCTGCCCGGATCCGGGGGCAGCATGGCGTCGTCCAGGTGCAGGTCAAAGTCGTCGGTCCGCGCGCCGTATTCATCGTTGAGAAGGTCTTCCACATTTCGGCTTAATTCGTCATAGTCGAAGGGATCTCGTTCCATGGTCGGCCACCTCCTTTTCGTCCCTTATTTTATCGCGGTTTTCCCGACATGTAAACAAAAAAACAAAATTTTGTGATTTCGCTGTCTTTTTCTTTGCCATCATCCCGGGATTGTGCTATTGTATATAACGAATTTCGGAACAGAAAGTTCCGCCGAAAGGACCTCGCCCATGGATGTCGCCATCGTACCGTGCAAAACCTATGACCATGAAGCCTGCCTGAGCGCCCTGCGCCGGGTCCTGGCCCCCTTCGGCGGTCTGGACTGGGTCCGGCCGGGCATGAGGATCGCCGTGAAGGCAAATCTCGTCTCCATGCTCAAGCCGGAGGCCGCCGCCACCACCCATCCCGCCCTGCTGTGCGCCCTGGCTCAGCTGCTGCGCGAGCGGGGCGCAGAGGTCATCGTCGGCGACAGCCCCGGCGGGCTCTACAACGCCGCCTATGTGGGGGCGGTCTACCGCGGCGCCGGCGTCACCGCCGTGGAGAAATACGGCGCGCGTCTGAACCAGGACTTCTCCCAGGCCCAGGGCGAAATGCCCGACGCCAGGGTGATGAAAACCTTTCAGTATACCGCCTGGCTCGACGGGTGCGACGCGATCATCGACTTCTGCAAGCTGAAATCCCACGGCATGATGGCCATGTCCGCCGCGGCGAAGAACATGTTCGGCACCATCCCCGGCACCATGAAGCCCGAGTACCACTTCCGCTTTCCCAACGCCCGGGATTTTGCCGATATGATCGTGGATCTGGCCGAGTACTGGAAGCCCCGGCTGTGCATTGTGGACGCGGTGGTGGGCATGGAGGGCAACGGTCCCACCGCCGGCACCCCGAAGCCCATCGGCTGCCTGCTGGCGGGCGAGAGCCCCCACAAGGTGGATCTGGCCTGCGCCGCGATCCTGGGCATCGAGCGCAGTGAGATCCCCACCCTGGAGGCTGCCCGGGAACGGGGCCTCATCCCGGGCCGCGTGCAGGAGCTGGAGCTCTCCGGCGACCCGGCGGCCTTCCTTGTGCCGGATTTTCAGAAAATCGAAACGAAAAACGGCGTTTTGTTCCAGGATAGTTTCCACACCCCGCTGGGCAGGTACCTCTCCCCCTTTCTGCTGCGCTTCATTGCCTCGCGGCCCCAGGTGGACCGGGAGGAATGCATCGGCTGTAAAAAATGCGCGCAGATCTGCCCCGCCAAGGCCATCGGGATGCGCCGGGGCAAGCCGAGGATCGACCGCAGCGCGTGCATCCGCTGCTTCTGCTGCCAGGAGTTCTGCCCCAAGGGCGCCATGAAGGTGGCCAGGCCGCCCCTGGCCCGGCTGCTCAACAAGTAGTCACGGACTCGCTTTGTGAAATAATGACAATTTGAAACAGCATTCTTCAAGCAATCCGATCAGCGGTTTTTCCGCCTGTCGGATTGTCTTTTTTTGGTATCTGATATATAATTGTGCTGTAAAAATGAGGGGAACGCCCATTCCTTTCAAATCTTCTTACGGAAGGTGCCACATCATGAAAAAACATTTGATCACGCTGCTTCTGTCCCTGGCGCTGCTGCTCGGCTGTTTCCCGCAGTATGCGCTGCCCGTCCGCGCCGCTTCCACGGATCTTCTGGCAGATATCTCCTATTGCGGAGATCGCTCCGGGTGCGTCATGACTGCCCAGCAGGCAGCAGCCTTTGCCGAGGTGATTCGAAGAGAAGAGGCCCGGCGCGAGCAGGACGCCCGCAGTGCGCGGCCGGACGGCAAATATCAGCTTGACAATCAGGTCGTACTGTTCGACACCGGCAAGGGCGTCCCGGCCATGCTGTTTGTCAGCTCCATCAACAGCCCGCAGGGCTTTGCCTACCAGTTCGCGTATCGATCCGTCTGGCAATGGGTCAACGGAAGCGCCGTGCGCTTCACCCTGCCGACCGGCTGGATCTGGGAAGGCTTCCATTCGTCGGATCTTATGAACCTTCAGATCTACTCTGACCATCTTCTGGCATGCATCAGCGATGTTGCGATGAGCGGAGAAGCCAGCTCTCTGGCCGTATTTCCGTTCCAGAACGGCGTGATCTCCTCCACCCCTTCGACCACCGCGTTATACAGAAACCAGATGGACTTCTCGGCCAATGCGCGGCAGGAGGAATACCGCATCAACGGCAAAGCGGTCTCAAAAGCCGATGTGAACGCATGGGAACAGCAATACGGCAACGGGGACAATGCCAACGCCCTGGCCGGCTACCGGTATTACCGGCAGGGCGGCTACAACATCAAGGGCATGACCTCCGCAAGCAAGGTTCTTGCCGTGCTGGACGCCTACGCCGTCGCTGAATCCGTGGCCGGCTTTGTGGACGTGCCGAAAAATGCCTATTATGCCGGGCCGGTGGAATGGGCTGTGAACAACGGCATCACCAAAGGTATCGACAAAACCCACTTCGGGCCGAACGTCGGCTGTACCCGCGGCCAGGTCGTGACCTTCCTCTGGCGGACGGCGGGCAGTCCGGCGCCGCAGAACACAGTAAACCCGTTTACCGACGTGAAACAAGGCTCGTTCTGCTATCAGGCCGTGCTCTGGGCTGTGGAGAACAAAATCACCAACGGTATGAGTCCATCCACCTTCGCGCCGGACAAGACCTGCACCCGGGGGCAGGTCGTCACCTTCCTGTGGCGATTCCGCAATACTCCGGATCCGAAAAACGATTCCACACAATTTCAAGATGTTCCCGCAAAAGCATTCTATGCCAGGGCAGTCGCGTGGGCCGTGGAAAACAATATCACGAACGGCACCGATTCCACCCATTTCAGCCCCGAAGCCACCTGCACCCGCGGTCAGGTCGTCACCTTCCTGTACCGCACAATGACAGGGAAATGATAAAATGCGCTCGTCGCTGATCGACTGAACAGCAAAGGAGATTTCAATATGAAAAACCGACTGATTTCCATCCTGCTTTCGATTGCATTGCTGATCGTCTGCCTGCCGCAGCTTGCCCTTCCGGCAAGCGCTGCGGAAACCTCCGGAAAATGCGGTGAAAATTTGACCTGGAGCTTCGACGAGGGCACAGGAACGCTGACCATATCAGGCAGCGGGGACATGGACGATTATTCCCCGGTTGGGAATTCCGAGCAGCATGCGCCATGGCACGCCTTCTGTGAAGACGTCCGTTTTCTTCAGCTCCCGGACGGGCTGACGAGCATCGGAGGCTACGCCTTCGCCTGGTGCGAAAACCTGGCCCGGGTGACGATCCCGAACAGCGTAACAAGGATTGGCTCCTGCGCCTTTTCCTGGTGCCATAGTCTGACTGAGCTTGCAGTCCCGGACAGTGTGACTGAAATCGGCTCGGATGCTTTTTCCTACTGCGACGACCTCGAACGGGTGACACTGCCGGAGGGCGTAAGCTGCGGCGGCTATGTCGGGGACAACTTTGATATCCTCTTTTGTCCGAAAAAAGACGGAACCTATCAATTCTACTATGAGGGATATGACAACAAGGACGACGGCTTTGCCTGCAACATGTTTTTGTTCGATTCAGACGGAAACACCGTCTTCAATTCGCTCAATCCCTCCGTCTGCTCTGTCGACGCCTGCACGGCGAACGTCTGGCTGAACGGAGGCGAGGAATATCGCGTGTCCCTGTTCCACGGCGGGACGGCCATGATTCTTGATACGTACTGGCATTTCAGCGTCCGTTTTCTCGCGCCGGAAAAGGTTTTCCGATTTGAGGATGTTCCGGAAACAGCGTTTTATGCAGATTCCGTGGGCTGGGCGCTCGTCAAGGACGTTACCAACGGCGTGGACGAGACCCATTTCGCTCCGGCCCAAGGCTGCACCCGCGCCCAGGTGGTGACCTTCCTGTGGCGGGCCTCCGGCTGTCCCGGGCTCTACAATGCCCGCAATCCCTTTACGGACGTCAAGACCGACGCCTTTTATTACAAGCCGATGCTATGGGCTGTGGAGCAGGGCATCACCAACGGTACAAGTGCGACGACCTTCTCCCCCGACGCCGTCTGTACCAGGGCCCAGATCGTCACCTTCCTATGGCGGGCCAGGGGCTCGTCCCGGGCAGTGACGGGGAAAAACCCCTTTGCAGACGTCTCCAAAACCGGCTTCTATTATCCCGCCATGCTCTGGGCCGCTGAGACCGGCGTCACCACAGGCACAGGCAAGACCGCCTTCAGTCCCAACGACACCTGCACCCGCGGGCAGGTCGTGACCTTCCTCGCCCGTGCCTTCACCGAACGGGGTTTTCCTCCGTTCCCGCTGGCAAATTATGAGATCGTTGAAAGTCGTGCAACCTGGGACGAAGCCATGGAATATGCCAGATCGAAGGGCGGCAAGCTGGTCAGCTTTGAATCCCCGGAGGAATTCCGGTTTGTGTTGGAGCGGATCGACGCCGAAGGCCCCTGGGACAACACCTATTACTGTCTGGGCGCCCGGCGGGAGCCCGACGGCAGCGACTATTACTGGACAGATGCGGAGGGCCATCTGATCGGCGAACCCCTCAACGCCCCCGGCGCCTGGTGCGCCGATTGCTGGCAGGACGGCGAGCCAAACCTGCGCTGGAACGGCCGTGAGGAGACGGTGGTCATGATGTTCTACGACAAGGCCGAAGCCCGCTGGTGCTGGTACGACGCCTCCCCCACCGCCCGCACTGCCAGCCGCAATTATGCCTATATAATTGAATACCGTTGATACAGTGCAAGGCCCGCCGTCCGGCGGGCCCTGTGCGTTTTATTCGCTCTTCTTCGGCGCGGTCTCGGCGCCCTCGCAGCGGTCGCCGGGATAGAACGCCCCGTACGGGAACTCGATGCGGGAGAACACATCGCAGGGGTCCTCCTGGCAGTCGGCCCCGTCGCAGCAGGATTTGCGGGGAATGCAGGTTCGCACCCCGGTCAGGCTCAGCTGAGCCTCCCGTTCCAGGCGGACAGTGGAGAACTGGCCGACGGTGATCAGCAGCCGGCGGCCGTCGCCCTCCGTCACCAGGGCCTGGGGGAACAGATCCAGGATCTGCGCGGGGATCTCCACCAGCTCCCGCGGCGCGTCGCCGCTGCCCTCCAGCACCCGGGTGGAGAGCACCATCGGGTCGATGACCTCCACAATGGCCACCGGCAATTGGGGCAGATCCGCGATCTGCAGGGGGGCGGCGGCGCTGGAGAAGATCTTGGTGCCGCTCTGCCCGCCGCACAGCACCACACGCTTGCGGAAGATCGCCAGTCCGTCCAGCTCCCCGGTGCGCACCCCGCCGGCGCTGGCGTCTCCCCGCACCCGGTAATAGAAGGTCAGGTCCACCGAGAAGAAGCCGCGCTGGAAGCCGAGCTCCTCCACATCGATCGCCGCCGTCAGAAGCTCCACGCTCCGTGCCCGCGCGCCGGAGGACCGGTCCAGCAGGGCCTGGGCGTCCTCGGTCAGATAGACGTTCAGGTCCTCGATGCAGTCTTTATCCAGGCACACGTCGGTGATCGCGCTGGTATGGATACACATGGCGCCGGGCTGCGCCTGTACGGGCAATTCCGAAATCAGTTCAGCCATAGGAATCCCTCCTGTTTTGTCGTAAAGCCAAGTCGCTTTCAACCCCATTCTATGACGCCGGCGCCGGTATGTGATAAATAAGTAGTATGCCTGCGGCGCGCCGGGCCCTCCCGACGCGCCGCTTTTCCCTTCACTCTTCCACCGAGGCATTCGCGCCCCTGCGGAACAGCAGCGTGATGCACCACAGGCCCGCCAGTCCCACCAGCGTAAAGATCACCCGGGATATTCCCGCCGTCTGCCCGCCGAAGATCCAGGCAACCAGGTCGAAGCGGAACAGCCCGACCAGCCCCCAGTTCACCGCGCCGACGATGGCAAGGATCAGAGCCAACGTATCCATTATTTGACCTCCGTTTTTGTATTTGCACCGCTATCTTGCCTCCGTCGGCGCATAATTATACGCCAAAACGAAATTTTTTCTTGAAATTGACAGGCAGATGGATATAATAGAACAGGCTGGGTGCTTGCTGCCCGTCTCCATTACTCAAAAAGGTGGTCCGCCATGAATTGCTTCTGTGCTTCCGATATTCTTTTTCCGCAGGTCAAGAGCCTTGAAAAATGGGCCGTCATCGCCTGCGATCAGTTCACCTCTGAGCCGATCTACTGGGACAGAGTCCGCAAGCTCGCCAAGGGCGTGCCCTCTGCCTACCATCTGATCCTGCCGGAGGCCGAGCTCGGCACGCCCCGGGAGTTCGAGCACATCCGCGAGATCCATGAGACCATGGAGCAGTATCTGTCCGATAATCTGTTCCGCACCTATCCCCACAGTTATATCTACATCGAGCGCACCCTGGAAAACGGCGCGATCCGCCGGGGCCTGCTGGGTATGATCGACCTGGAGGACTACGACTACAACGCCGGCTCCTCCTCCCCCATCCGCTCCACGGAGCGCACGGTGCTCGAGCGCATCCCGCCCCGGCAGCAGATCCGGCGCTATGCCAGCATCGAGCTGCCCCATGTGCTGCTGCTGTGCGACGACTTCGAGCACAGGCTCATCGAGCCCATCGGCGAGAAGAAGGACCATCTGCCCAAGCTGTACGATTTCGAGCTGATGCTCGGCGGCGGCCGCATCGCCGGCTGGCTGGTGAGCGGCAAGGCCGCGGAGGAGTTCGACGCCGTGCTCACCGACTATACCGCCCACATCGGCGAAAAATACGAGGGCATTCCCGGCGTCCCCATGGTGATGGCCGTGGGCGACGGCAACCATTCCCTGGCCACCGCCAAAACCTTCTATGAGAAGCTCAAGGCCGCCAATCCCGGCAAGGACTTCTCCGGCCATCCCGCCCGCTACGCCCTGGCGGAGCTGGAGAACATCCATGACCCGGCCCAGGTCTTCGAGCCCATCCACCGCATCGTATTCAAAACCGAGCCCCGGAAGCTCCTGGCCGCGCTGGAGCAGACCTGCTGCGCTCCCGACGGCTACCCCGTGGAGTGGTACATCGGCAAGGAGCACGGCACGATCTGCCTGGACAAAACCAAGGGCACCCTGGCCGTGGGCATCCTGCAGAGCTTCCTGGACGACTATCTGGCCGCCAACGACGGCCGCATCGACTACATCCACGACGACGACGTCCTCATCGGACTGGCAGATCACGACGACACCATCGGCTTCCTTCTGCCCGCCATGGAAAAGCGCCAGCTCTTCCCCAGCGTCATCGCCGACGGCGTGCTTCCGAGAAAGACCTTCTCCATGGGCCACAGCCGCGAAAAGCGATACTATCTGGAAGCCAGAAGGATCCAAAAATGAGAACGATCCAAGTCAGAGCGCCCGCAAAGCTGAATCTGTTCCTGGACATCCTGGGCCTGCGTCCCGACGGGTACCACGACCTGGAGATGCTGATGCAGGCCGTGTCCCTGTGCGACGACATCGAGATCACACTGGATACCTTCAAAGAGCGTCAGATCATCTGCGTGACCCCGGAGGGCGATCCCATCCCGGAGATCCCCTGCGACAGCCGCAATCTGGCCTGGCGGGCGGCCGATCTCTTTTATTCCGCCGGCGGCTTCCCCGACAACGGTCTGACGATCCGCATCGTCAAGCGTATCCCCGCCCAGGCGGGCCTGGCCGGCGGCAGCGCCGACGCGGCGGCCGTGCTGCGCGGGCTAAAGGAGCTCTGCCGGGATTGGAATCCCCCGTCCCCTGGGCCGCTCGCAGAGCAGTGCGGCAGCGACGTGCCCTTCTGCCTGCACGGCGGCACGGCATGGGTCCTGGGACGCGGTGAAATCGTGCAGCCCATCGAGTTCAGCGCCCTGCTGCACTATGTGATCGTCAAGCCGCCCTTTGGCGTCTCCACCCCCGCCCTGTTCAAGGCCTTCGATCAGAACGCATCGGAGCCAAGGCCCGACAAGGAGCGTCGGATGTCCGATGCGCAGCGCCTGCTGTCATGCCTGCGCGCCGGGGATCCTTCTCACATCGGGCCGCTGCTGCGCAACGCCCTGGAGCCCGTGGCGTCGCAGTTCCATCCCGAGATCCTGCAGATCCGGGAAGCTCTGCTCGCGCTCGGCGCCTGCGGGGCCCGGATGACGGGCTCCGGCTCGGCTGTCTTCGGCCTGTTTCCGGACGAGGATTCGGCAAGACGCGCCTGTGAAGCCCTCAAAGGCGGAGAAAATGCCGTTTTTTATGCCCACAGCCTGTAATTGGGGTATAAATCGCAGAAACACCGTCCATCCTTCCGAAAAAAGGATGGACGGTGTTTTTTTATGAAGAAACGAATGCTTCTTGCTGCTCTGGCGCTGCTTCTGGCCGCCGGGATCGGCTGCGCGGGGCTGCTGGCCCAGCAGCGCGCGCTGGCTGACAAGCTGATCCGCTTCCATGTGGTGGCGGACTCCGACAGTGCTGAAGACCAGGCTCGCAAAATCGCGGTGCGCGACGCCCTGCTGGAAGCCCTGGCTCCCATGGCAAAGCGTGCGCAGGACAGATCTGAAATGCTGCGCGCCCTGGACTCCGCCCTGCCGGCGCTCCGGGCGCGGGCGGCGCAGACCCTGCGCGCCATGGGCTGCGCCGACGATGTGACGGTCAGCCTGGACACAGAGCTTTTCCCCACCCGGATCTACGAGACCTTTTCCCTGCCCGCCGGCCCCTACACCGCGCTGCGGGTGCGCATCGGCAGCGGCGAGGGGCACAACTGGTGGTGCGTCTGCTTCCCCACCCTGTG